>JANQST010000232.1 GCA_028279155.1 Cyclobacteriaceae bacterium | reverse complement strand
TACAATGAGCCTCATCAATGGCCAGCAACCCGATCTTCATTTGCCTGGCACGTTCGATGAATAGCTCTGTCTTAAGGCGTTCGGGTGAGACATACAGAAATTTTACCTCACCATAAATGCAATTGTCCAGCGTGATGTCTATTTCGCGCTTGCTCATCCCAGAATAAATAGCGGTGGCGTTCACTCCCCGATCCTTTAGTTGCTGCACTTGGTCTTTCATCAGTGCGATGAGTGGAGAGACTACAAGGCATATTCCTTCCAGGTAAAGCGCGGGCACCTGGAAGCACACAGATTTGCCTCCACCTGTTGGAAGCAACGCCAGTGTCTCTTGTCCATCCAACACCGATTGGATGATCTCCTCCTGCAAGGGACGAAAGGAATCATAGTTCCAATAGTGTTTGAGTATTTGATGGGAGTTCTTGCTCACAGATCAAAGGTATCCATTGGTGATTTTACTTCCACAAGTTGCGTGTTTGCCACATGGGTATAAATCATCGTTGTTTTGATTGAAGTATGATCAAGTAGTTTCTGAATAATTCGCACATCAGTCCCATCTTCTAATAAATGAGTTGCAAAACTATGGCGAAGGGTATGCAGAGTGGCATTTTTGTTAATGCCACATTTCTTCATTGCACGATACAGGATTTTCCTCAAGCTCGTTTGCGAGTACGGCTCCCCTCCGGGGCCTTCAAACAGAAAAATCTTGGGTCGATATTTTATATAGTAGGTTCTAAGAAGTTTTCTAAGTGAATCAGGAAACATCAATTGCCTGTCTTCCTTCCCTTTCGCAGCATAAACGGTAATTACATTTCGTTTTCCATCAATATCAACCACTTTCATTTTAGTTAATTCTCCTACACGTAAACCCTAAGCTATAGATTGTAGCAATCATTGCCCGATGCTTGGAATTGGTAATGGAATTCAAAATAGCGTTTACCTCTTCTTTTGAAAAAACCACCGGGATTTTAAATGGCTTCCTACTGTTCCTAAGTATTTCAAGGCTTAGTTCAGTATCGAACATCATCTTATGAAACAGAATCAGTGCACTAACCACTTGTTTTTGATATGAATAGGACATTGTATGCTTACCAAACATCTCAAAGCAGGTATTGATAATAAAAGCGTTATCTATCGTTTTCCAGGAATAAAAATCTTTGAAATTCTTGAATAGATAAAGAGCGCTAACGTAGGAAGAAATGGTTTGAGAGCTGTATCCTTTTGTTCTAAGAATATGCTGAAAATCGCTAATTGATTTATCCATTATGTTTCTTTATCTCAAAAATGGAAGGTTAATCAGCTCATACAAAAATAAAAGACATATGCCAAAAAGTAGCGATTAACCCTCTTGGGCAAGTGATTAAATAAACATAAATCCATAAATTCCGCTTATAAATGGGTTAGGAATAATTCAGATTTAAGGAATATGCATCTTTCAAAGTACAAGAACTCATTTTTAGTAACCATCATATCTATTCTGCTATCGTGTAAGGGGGAAGATGGGGCAATTGGACCAATTGGCTTAAGTAGTTTAATCAACGTTACCAACGAAGCAGTTGGAACTAACTGCGAAAACGGTGGCATCAAGATTGATGTTGGAATAGACAACAATTCAAACGGAACACTTGACGCTGATGAAATACAAAGTACAAGCTATATATGCAACGGACTTGATGGTAGTATTGGACTAACCTCCGTAACCTCTGAACCCGCAGGGACAAACTGTGAAAATGGCGGTTTGAAAATTGAATCTGGATTTGATAATAATGGTAATGGAACTCTTGATGTAGATGAAATAGTTTCAACAGCCTACATATGCAACGGAATTGATGGAAAGGTAAGCTTGGTTAACATTAGCGACGAGGTAGCTGGCTCAAATTGCTCCAACGGAGGAATAAAAATTGAATCTGGGATTGATGATGATGGCGATGGAACTCTTGGAACTGATGAAATTGATATAACTAGATACATCTGTAACGGTGTTGATGGTGGCTTTGATGAACAAATCAGGTTAACTATTCATGATGCGGGGACTAACCAGCAAGGTGCATCATCTAGTACAACGGGCTTCCGATTTGGAGAAGGGTTAATAAAATTTGATATAACTTCTTGGATTGGAGTTGACTCGGTAGTTTTTATTCCTAACATAAGGACTAGTGACGGTTCCGTAAACGCCTTTGCTGAATTATATGATGGAACAAACAATAGCACAATTTCAGAAACTACTGTTTCCACAAACAGCACGAGCTATGTTCGTTTGGAATCTGATAATATCTATGAAAGCTTACCGCAGGAACAGATAGATCTATTTATGCAGTTTAGAATTGAAGACGCATCTGCTAACGCTTGGACCACCGGAAAATCATTCTTGTTTCTGTATAGAAGTAATTAAATCTGAAAAATCCCTAACAGACACTAAAATGAATATGCGAACTGAGTACTTTGAAAGAACAACACGAATCGGAAACCACAGTTCTTCCTGCAACTGGGGCGCATACTCATTTTAATTAGGCGTTCACTTCAGAACAGTTATCTAAACTAGCCACAAACGGATGATACGTATCAAGCAACTTTTTTCCATTACATGCCTAGCCGCTTTTATTTTCGGATGTTCTCAACCGTCAAGCAATCAAACAAAAGAGACAACACGTTATTGGAATATTTCAGACCCTGTTACAGAAGGAGTCAATCCACTGGTGTTAGATTCTATTCATCAAGACATTGAAACTGGAAAGTATGGATTGATTGATCATTTTTTGGTTATTAGAAATGGCAAATTGGTGTATGAACAAGCCTACAAGCAGGATTATCATATCATTTCAAAACAATACGATACAACAAATTTTCAATTCAACTACGATCATCCGGACTGGCATCCATTCTACAACTCAACCTCTGTGCATACGCTTCAATCTGTCACTAAAAGTGTGACATCACTATTGGTAGGGATAGCAATGGATGAAGAAATGATGATTCCACTCGATTCTCCTGTCATGCCTTTATTTTCAGAATATACATTTGACCAATCGGATGTAAGAAAGCAATCCATAACACTGCGGAATTTGTTGGCGATGCAAGGTGGGTTTGAATGGGATGAAGCTTCTTATGATGAAGCAGATAATGACTGCATCGTGATGGAGCTCAGCGACGATTGGATCCAATATGTGCTGGACAAACCGATGGCTACCACTCCGGGAACTCAGTTTGTCTATAATAGTGGAATCAGTGTGTTGCTTGGAAAGATTCTGAGAATAACCACAGGAAAAAGAATTGATCAATGGGCGGAAGAGAAATTGTTCGGGCCACTTGGGATTACAGATTACTACTGGAAGAGAACACCCAAAGGTGAAATTGATACTGAGGGAGGTCTATACTTATCCACGCATGATCTAGCCAAAGTTGGCTATTTGATGTTGGACCAAGGGGTTTGGGAAAACCAACAAATTGTATCCAAAGAGTGGGTCGAGCAATCCATTTACCCTACGGTGAAATTCAATGAACGATCAGGATATGGGTTTCAATGGTGGGTGCCTGCATATAATGACAGTCAAACTGAAATTTTTGCAGGAAATGGGTACGGAGGTCAATTTTTGATGATCGTACCAAACAAGAATTTGTTGGTCGTATTCAATGGATGGAATATTCATGATCAGCCCGAAAAATCTTCCTGGACGGTGCTTCAAGACAGGATACTTCCAAATTTGGAAGATTAGCTTCTTCCTTGGCTACTATTTGAACCAGAAATACCATCTTCAAACGTAATTTCTTATCTAACGTCTTGTGGTTGGCTCGCAGCTTTGCTAGCTTAGTTTTTCATCAGCTATGTGTGGACGTATGCACTTTAGCTGAGACGTTAGACAAAATTAAGTTCATCACTAATTGAAAAACTTTCTCATAATCTCCCTTGTTGTAGTTATCTATATCTTGATTACTGCACTCCCATTAGAAATTGTATTCGCAAATTTTGATTTTATCAAAAATCAAGCAGAGTACGTTGAGGAGATAATTAAGAATTTCGTCATTGTTGCAATAGCTATTGTGGTGATAATTAAACTTGATCTGAGCAACATAGCTGGAATATCCAAGAAACCATCCTTAGACAATTGGTATCTAATCCTTATTCCAACATATCTGATTTTCATAGGGCTTTTACAGATTAAAGACATAGACTTTTCAAGGGTCTCAGCTTCAGATTGGGTACTATTACTGGCATCAACACTATCAATAGGATTTTCTGAAGAACTTGTATTTCGAGGACTGTTACAGTCACTATTTATTAGAGAGCTTCTAACTAGGAGAAAAACAAAATCAGCGATATTTCTCAGTGTTCTTCTTCCGGCAACAATATTTGGTTTGTTGCACCTACTAAACTTTAGAATTGAATATGCAGCATCTGAAATTTCTCAACTACTATATGCTATTTTCATTGGCACAGCATTTGGCGCTATTCTTTTACGAACTAATAGAATAATCCCTTTGGCAATCATTCATGGTCTTATCGACTTTGTGTTCAATCTTGATGAACTTGCCTTAAGAAATTCCATTCAAGAGTTGGCTTCAACCCCTGAGCCAACGAAATCTATTATTAATGCAGTTGCCACTTTGATAGTTGTAGCTCCTTTGTTTATTGCCGGGCTCTTAACTATTAAAAAAGTTAAGTTATCAGACCTTAGTGAAAGACTTTGTTTAACAAACGATAAACTCGAGGATCAAACTGAGATATGAGCAATTCTCAATGAATTACAGTAACCAACAACTGGGTAAGCTCGGAGTACTTATCTACAAGTAATTTTCAGTGTAAAACAATAACTTTAGAATCAATTTGAAAGGCTAAGCCATCTGTACTTAGTTAATCGTTAGTGACCCGCCAGAGCCAAGAATATCATGAACAAGAGACTGGAAGACTTAACTAAGGAAGAATGGGATACCCTGTTCCCTATTGAACTAGAAGACCCTGATCCGAACTGGACAATAATATTTGAACGAGAAAGACATCAAATCAATGAAAAGATTGGTGACAAAATAATTGCAATCGAACACGTTGGAAGCACATCCATTCCCAACATCAAGGCCAAATCTTATATTGATATCTCAATAGAAATTCCTAGGAATAACCTATTCGACGAAGAGATCATTGACGCCCTGCAAGATTTGAAGTATCACTTTTTCCGACAATCTGGTAAGGGTATTGACTATATGGTATTTGTTAAAGGATACAACTTAAATGGAGAAAGGGAGCAAGTATTTCATGTACATATGTGTCCTACTAAACACGAGATGCTTAACCAAATTGTTTTTCGCGACTACCTAATTGCTAATCCTAAAAGGGCCAATGAATATGAGAAATTGAAAAATGAATTAGCAGCTAAATACAAGCATGACAGAGTCGGATACAGAATCGCTAAAGACAGCTTTATTGCTGAAACAATGAATATGGTGAAAAAAGAAAAAAGCGACAACTAAAGCAATGAGCTCAATGGATAAATTGAGTTATATGCAAGTATCAATACGGATAGGGCTTAATGTAATTTTTTAATCGTTCACGTGAGTACGTCTCTAGTGAATCAAGCGCTGACCGATTGAGTAACCTTCCATTCATGACTACAGCTTGAACATTCTCGATGCTTAATTCCCCCAGTGGGTTTTGGTCATACAAAACCAAATCAGCTATGTATCCTGTTTTGATACAACCTAAACTATCTTCAGCTCCTAAATACCTGACTGGTTTGATCGTGGTAGTTTGAAGTGCTTCAAGCGGAGAAAGACCAGCCTCTCTGAACAGATTCACTTCTTCGTAGAGGCTGTATCCGGGTGAAGCCAACGGGTTTGGTAAATCACTTCCTGCTAGAATCTGAACCCCATTATCGTTTAATAGTTTGATTACTTTCAACCGCATCTCCCGCATGTCCCTTAATACCTGCCAGCGTTCTTCCGATGAAGTGCGGTGATAGTAATTAAAACTTCCTTTCATGTATTTTATATCACTCTCCGTGAGATTCTTCACATAGGGACGTTGAAAAAGACCCACAGAATCATCCATGTATTTCACTTTGGAATCAGCTAATATCATCGTTGGAACGATCCAGGTTTCATTTTCACTTAATACCGTGGCTAATGAAGTACAAGCTTCAATATCCAATTCTGTCAATAGTGGATGGTTTGATAGCGTGATATCCACGCCCATCTCGGTTTGTACCAGTTCATGAAATTCTTCAAATCCTGTTGCACATTCTGCTACCACCCCCATGAGATGTTCAAACGATCTCATGCCCAGGACACTTGCTTCAGAAGCTCTCATTTTTCTTGGCACATGTCCAACCACTTCTATCTCTCTTTCCTTGGCATATGACATCAATGCTTTGAATACTTCTGGCTCAAGATTGAACACTTTGAGGTATTCTACACCCATTTTAATGAGTGAATCGACCTTTGGCTTCACCTCCATGGTATCTGTGACAATGACACCTCCTGGAAACCAGGAAACATTGCTAATGAAATTTCCTGTAATTGTGAACCTTGGGGATAAACGTTTACCTTCTTTTGATTCTTTTCTTACCTGCTGTGCCAAAGGAATTTCTCCCCACATATCCCGGTACCCGGTAATCCCACTTGCCAACATCAAATTCAAATATTCACTCCAGGGGTAATCAATGCCATTTTCTTTCTGAGGGAGCTTCGAATAAAGAATATGGGCATGCATATCATATAAGCCCGGGATAATAAATTGATCTCTTGCATCGACCTCATTTGATGCTCGAATTGTATTTTCAGTAATTATGGATATTCGGTTTGCAGTAATTCCAATGTTTTGATTTGAGGCAATTTCCCCTGTCTCAATATCAATAATATTTACATTGTTGATTGCAAGATCGTACGTTGGTTCATTGCCACAAGAAATCACAAACAGGCTTGCTACGAACCAAACAATATTTACATTTCCTCTCATAGCTTTTTGTTTTGGTAGAACTTACTAAAGTTAGGAAATTAAAAAAGGAAGATGCACAACGATAGCCAGCAATGATTCGAATTGACTAGATTCACCTCCAATGAAAAAAAATACCTTTCTTATAATTCTGATTTTCTTGTCAACTAATCTTTTCTCTCAGATACCCAAGAAGTCAGAGTCTGTTTTAGTTAATGGAAAAAACATGTACTACGAAGTATATGGAAAAGGTTATCCCCTGATCTTTTTACATGGATACAGTTTGTCATCCTTTGCCTGGAGGCCCTATGTATCAGATTTTATAAATGATTATGAAGTCTACTTAATTGATCTGACTGGACATGGAAGGTCAGAGCGCTTCAAAGAGGATTTATCGATAAAGAGTGTCGCAGAGGATCTTAACGCTTTAATCCAATACTTGAAACTTGACAAGATCAAAGCGATCGGATTCAGTTTCGGAGGTGATGTTCTTTACCAACTTGCTTTACTTGACACAACACTTATAGAATCAATGATAACAATTGGTGCTATCGGAACGTGGGATGTGAATGATTTTCCTCAGTATCAAAAAGGATTTACCTATGAAAATCGTGAGAATTTCCCATGGTTAGAAACTTCTCATGAAAGTGATGATCATATTAAGGCTTTGATGGATCAATTCAAGAATTACACAGTATTCCTAAGTGATAGTGAGCTTAAACAAATAAAACCTGAGGTCCTTGTAATGATGGGTGACGATGATGAAGGAATGGATTTCGATGAAGTAGCCAGGATAAAGAAACATCTTACCAAATCTGATATTTGGATTCTACCAAACGTCTCTCACGGAGCACATGAAGGTGAGAATAAGGATGAGTTTGTTTTAAAAGCCAAAGAATTCCTATCTAAAACTATCAAAGAAGTAAACAAACAATAAGCACTCTAACATCCATCCAAAAAATCTAGTTGCTCCCTTCAGCTTATTTTCACAAATTGTGCATCCTAACCAAAAACGAACGTTATGGCATCTTCCTCTCGTGGTGAGTTTACCACCTCATTCGGATTTGTAATGGCTGCTGCCGGATCAGCAGTGGGGCTTGGAAATATTTGGGGATTCCCGACCCAGACAGCAGGAAATGGAGGAGCTGCCTTCGTGCTTATTTACATCATACTTGCCTTCCTTGTCGGCTACCCCGTCTTAATGGCTGAATTCACGATCGGTCGACACACGCGCATGGCACCACCAGATGCGTACAAGTCCCTCGGAGGAGGTAAAGGATACTTTGGAATCGGAATACTTGGGTTAGTGACCGTTGGTTTTATACTTAGCTTTTATTCCATCATAGCCGGTGCAATGATTGCATTTTTCCTGGAGCCGATTGGACGTATGCTTGGGATGGATGCTTTTTCTAACTGGCTGATTTCCCAGAGTGAATCGAGCAACCTCGTATTCACCTCCATCTTCTTTTTGCTGACCATCTTTATTGTTTCAGGTGGTGTAAACAAAGGAATAGAAAAATGGTCCACCCGGTTCATGCCTACACTGTTCATTTTGTTCTTTTTCCTGGTGATCTATGTATTTACACTAGATGGCGCTTCAGAAGGACTCAAGGTTTACTTATTGCCTGACTTTGACAAAATTTTTGACCCGCAGCTCATTACGAGTGCCATGGGCCAGGCCTTCTTTTCCCTCTCTCTGGGTGTAGGTGGAATGCTGGTCTATGGGTCCTACACAAACAAAAATGCCAACCTGGTCAAGTTGGGATGGCTCGTTACCCTTTGTGACATTGGTGTCGCGTTTGTAGCTGGCTTGCTGATCATTCCTGCGATGTACGCAGCTGCTAATCTCGGAACAGAAATTTTCGATGGTAGTGGAAATTTGATATCTGGACCAAACCTCATCTTCCAGGTCTTACCCGGCTTATTCAAATCAATGGGTTCCATCGGTTGGGTCGTAGCGTTTGTCTTTTTCCTGCTCATGAGTATTGCCGCACTTACTTCTTCCATTGCCATGTTGGAACCGGTAGTCGCGTACGTAGTAGACAGTCAGAACACCGGGAGAACAAAAGCAACCTGGATCACAGGTGGATTTTTCTGGATCGTTAGCCTCATCATCGTTTTCAATTTCAATGCACTATTTGGTCTCGTTGTTACAGTAACGACCGAATACAGCCAGCCATTCCTTGGATTGGCAATAGCAATCTTCTCAGGCTGGGTGCTGAAAAAAGACAAACTACTCAACGAACTGAAAGAAGGGTATCCTGAAATAGAGCAAAGCTTTTTCTATAAGATCTGGCCAATCTTCTTAAAAGTAGTTTGTCCTATTTTGATCTTACTAATCTTCTTGCAGTCGTTCTAAGAAATATTAAAGTGACTGATTAATCTTCCACTTTTTCCCATTCATATTCCTCATCGAGGGCATACTTGGCAAACCAATCAAGTTCGACGTTGATCTTGTACAACCGGTGACGAAGTTCCCTCCAGCCATGTGGCTCGCGAGGAGCTACGTACAAATGAGTAGGAACACCCAGGCTTCTCAACGCGCGATATAACTCCACAGATTGAGGTAATGGAACCCTTGGGTCACTTTCTCCAACGACAACAAGCGTTGGTGTGGTCACATTGCTAATGTCCTTTAATGGCGAGTTATTCCAATACACATCAATTGGAGCATCTTTTTGCCAGGGCGAACCACCAAACCATGGAGTTCTGTAGGTTCGAATGTCACTTTGGGCATACATGCCAATCCAGTTAACAGCTCCTGCTCCTGAAGAGGCAGCTTTGAAGCGATCCGTAAAAGTGATGATCTTGTTGGTCATATGACCTCCGGCACTCCATCCCATTTTCACCATTCTGTCCGAATCCGCAATTCCCTGTTCGATTAAATGATCCACTCCCTTCATTACGTCAAGGTGTGATTGGTTGAAGTAACTACCAACCATATCACGGAGGAAATCATCGCCATAACCTGTACTTCCTCGGTAATTGGGTTGAAGTACCACGTATCCTTTTCCAGTTAGCACAGGGTTGTACCTTGTAAAACTTCTTGAAAAACCATATCGATCGGATGAAGCAGGACCACCGTGTGTTTGTACTACAAGCGGGTATCGTTTACCTGATTCATAGTTATGCGGATAATAGATCAAGCCTTCTACCGTAACACCATCTTCACCTTTCCAGGAGATAACTTCTTGCTTTGGTAAATGATATTCTCTGGCCATGTAATCATAGTGGCGTGTTACCTGTCTCAACTTACCTTTTTCATAAGCGAAAATATCCCCTGGATTTTCTATCGTGCTCCTGGTCATAATGTGCTTATCGGCAAGAGGCTGGTAATTCCACTGCGCGATGCTGTGATTTCCATCCGTAAGTTGAGTCAGCTTTTTGTTGGACAATTGGTACTGCCACAATTGCATTTCACTGCCCATATTCGCTCGAATAAGAATAGAATTACCATCCGCTGACCATTCAGCAGAAGCAATGTCGTAAGGCCAATCGGCTGTTTGTATCACCGCCTTTGGCTCCTGGTTCAAGGAAATCAAAAAGAGATTGTCATTGTAGTAAGAATCAAACTCTTGATTTGCGCCAGCTGTAAATAAGACTTTGTCTCCCTTTGGAGAAAGACGACCGCCTCCTTCTCCTATCATATTATCCGTCAACTGCAGTCCGTTCTCTCCGTTGGCATCCAAAATCCAAAGCTCACTTTCCTTGTAAAAATCAAATAGTGGATTTACACCACGATGAACCAGTATTTTTTGTCCATCCCTGGATACATCATAAGACATGATGGAGAATTCACCTTCCGTAATTCGGGATTCCTCTTTCGAATCAACCGAAACCTTCCATAGATGTCGTTGCTTGTAGTTTTCATCTAACGCGTAAACATCGTCCTTCAACTTTTTTGCCTTTTCTTCTTCCTTAGTCAGCGTATCATTTGCCACAAAGTAGATGTACTTG
>JANQST010000225.1 GCA_028279155.1 Cyclobacteriaceae bacterium | reverse complement strand
ACACTCGTGAGTGCAATCCATTTTTGAGTTAGAATGGCTTCTAAAGGATCACCACCATTGAATCCCAAAACAGGATCAGTATCAATGCCAGTAAGATAGGCTGCGGCACTTCCAGCACCAAGGCTTGCAAATGAGGCCTCAACTCCCAGGGTAAACAATGCTGATGGATTACCACCTGTCAGGTAACCTCTTTGCGCTGCTTCTGCTTGTAGGAAATAAGATTCTGCAGCAAGCATAATCGGCAAGTCTGCATCAGGTCCAACCAATATTCCGTTTCCAATAGAGGCTGCTCGACCCGTTCCATTCTGAGGAGTTCCAGCAAACGTTCCGCCATTGTCTTGCCACAATGCATTCAATCGCGGGTCAGCTGAGTTGTTCAATAAATTGAAAGCAAACTCTGAAGGACTTGTTTGTCTGCCTTGGTTTGTAGGAACACCTGTTGGGTTCGAACCATAAACCTCCCAAAAAGGATTCTGCCTATCATCACTATTGGCGTATCCCGGATTTACAGTTACGTCCTCAGTTAAGAATTGAACACCTGCCAATTCTGCAAACTCAGCATTAACAAAGCTCAATAGGGCAGCATCTTGTTCTGCTGCTAGAATCAGTCGAACAAGCAATCTCAATTTCACTGTATATCCAAACGCTCTCCATTTATCCATATCGCCTGAAAAAGTGATATCCGAAGAAGAAAATGTTTCTAAATCTGCACCTGAATTGATGAGCGCAATTGCTTCATCAACAGAGTTAACAAGGCTTATATAAATCTCCTGGGCATCATCATACTCAGGAAACAAAACATTACTTCCTTCAAAAGCTTCGGAATAGGGAGCATTTCCATACAAATCAACTATGTATTGAAAATAAAACGCCTTTAGAATTTTAGCTGCTGCGATTTGATTATTCCAGTTTCGATCATCGCTATAATTTTCAATAGTAGCAAAATTGGAAATGTTGGTATATAAATCATCCCAAACATCGTCATAGAAAGTACTGGAAAATTGATACCTGCTTTCTGCACCATAAGCATCGTTGAAATCCAGGTAATTCCCGGACCATGCAACACTCATCCAGTTGCCTATTCTGTTCAACCGATCTGTGAACGTTTCCGCGGTTTGGGCTTGTGCACCAACAATCAGTTCGTCAGGGGTTAGCTGAGCCAAATTAGGATTGTCAATGCTATCGTTTACATCTAAGTAATCATCACATGCGGTCATACCAACCACAAGCAACAAAATTGATAGTCTTATATATATGTTTTTCATTGATTCGTAAATTATAATGTGGCATTTAGGGAGAAAGTGTAAAACCTCGTTGGAGGTGTAATTCCATAGTTACCTATTCCGAATCTTCCGGCAAACTCAGGATCGTTGTAATCCAGGTTATCAGAAGGCAGTTTAGTCCATAGGTTTCTTCCACTCACACCAATATTTAGTCTTGTCAATTTCAACTTCTGGGTAATGCTCGCTGGGAAATCATAACTAATGGATACTTCTCTTATTTTGAATGCAGTAGCATCAGTTATGAAGTTTTCATCAATATTGTTGTGATCTCCTGTATAATAAGAATATGCATTATTATAAGGATGCACGTTAGGAGAGGAGCCATAGGTAACCACTGTGGTATTGTCAGTTCCAGTTTCATCTACTGTAGAATTTGGGAATACAAATGGGATCCGATCATTAAATGTCGTCTCAATTGTTCTTCCTTGTCCTGACAATTGATTCTTAATACCAGAATAGAATACGTGTCCTGTTCTGTAGTCAGCGATAGCACCAACTCTGATTCCTTTGTATTTTGCATTCAAAGCAAAATTCAAAATGTAATCAGGAGTTGTTTGGCCAAGAACCTGCAATTCAGAGTTAATGAGAGGGGTACCATCTGTCGCTACAACAACTCTACCTTGATCATCTCTCTGATAAGCCGTTCCCAAAATAAGAGGAAACTGCTGTCCCTCAACCGCATATGCGCCAACAGTACCAGTCGTTGCGAATACTTCAACACGATCAGATTGATCTGTTACTTTTTCAACGTTTGTTCTGAACTTACTGTACCCAATTAGTCCACTAAGTTCAAAGTCATTGGTAATAATCGGAGTGAAACCTAAATCAATCTCCAACGAGTTCGACTTGGTTTCTCCAAGATTGATCAACGTATTTTGAAATCCAGTTGCTGAAGAACTTGAAATATCAAGAATCTGATCGGTATTCTTACTTGAGGATACTGACACATCAAGTGTTGCTCTAGGGCCATTGATGTTTAGTAATTCAAGGTTAACATTTGCTTCGAACGAATTGATGAACTCGTTCTTTACATCCTGATCTACAAGAGAGGTATTTCCAGCTAGTGAAACAAGCCCGGTTGCAGGGTAGAAGGTATCTGTAAGTGCCACAACAGAAACCTGCTGCGGGTCCAATGCGGTAGCGTTACCAGTTTTTACGTAACTGGCAGAAACTTTCGCTTTATGTAAAATTTTGCTTTGCAGTCCGTCTACCGCTCTGGTAGGTATGAAAGCAACCCCAACTGCTGGGTAGAAAAAGCTCCTGTTTTCCTTAGGAAGCACAGAGTTCCAATCATTTCTCCCTGTAAGGTTCAGGAACAAGTAGTCTCTATATCCCAAATCAACTTGTCCGAATACACTAACAGATCGACTCTCCTGGTTGATCTCAAAATAATCAGGAATCGAGGTAATGTTCGACAAATGGAAAAATCCAGGTATTGCTAAATCAAATCCACCATTGACTTTTCGAGAAGACTCAAAGCTTCTGGTATTAAAACCAACGTTTGATTTAAAAGTGATTTCACTCGTTAAGTCATAGTCGAAATTGACCAAAAAGTCTGTGTATGTTCGTCGCTCATTGTCTCCATCTAATTGATAAAATGAACGGATGCTTCTGTCACCGAATACGAAACCCTGATCGTCGATAAAGCCATTTCTTCTGATCTCATCATCGTCCTGGATATTTCTAACTGAAGATCGAACCACAGCACTAATGTTCTCATTGAATTCATAGCTTAACTCTCCGGTTAAGTCAATGATTCTTCGCTCACCCAGTCTTCTATCATTTTGCAAAGTCCAGTATGGACTTGTATCATATATTGTCCAGTGATCATTGTTATCCCCACTGTTGAATTGTTCAATAGGAACATTACCCGGAGTGTTAGATAACATTTGATACATGCTTATGACGGGATAGGTGTTGTCTTCTCTCTTATTGTCAATATCCCTGTCATTTACTTGATCCGTTTTTTCTTCGGTATACCTGGCAATAGTTTGTGCTGTCAGTTTGCCTATTTTCTTACCAGTAGTCAATGAAAAATTATTTTTTGTCAAATTACTGGTTGGGATGACACCATCCAGATCTTGGCGCTGATAGCTCAAATTGACGAATCCAGATTCAAGTGATCCACCTGAAAGTGAAATAGAGTTTTGAAAATTGACTCCTGTTTCAAAAAATGGGAGAATGTTATCTTCGATGTGACTGTATGGAAAGTTTCTGAAATTTCCATCCGCATCCGGAGTACCAACTGAAATAATAGCGCCATTGTAAGGGACGCCCCATGAGCCCTGGTCTACGGTCTCAATATTACCAGCCCAACCCTGACCAAATCGATCTTGCGTTTCCGGCAGGTAGGCAATTTCTTCCATTGTTACAGATGAGGTGACGCTTACTGAGAAATTTTCGCCATTTCTCGCACCTTTTTTCGTAGTAACAATCAAAACACCAGCCGCACCCAACTCACCATAAAGGGCAGCTCCATTCGCTCCCTTGATAACATTGATAGATTCAATGATATTAGGATCAATGGTTGATAAAACCTCAGCGGTTGAAACAATATTATCAATCACAATTAATGCTGAGTTATTGCCTGAAATGGACCTGTTACCACGCAATGTGATTTCTGTGCTTGGTATCAATCCTGCAGATGTAGTAGTTATCTGAAGGCCAGATACTTTACCTGCCAGTGCTTGAACTGCATCCGGGTTACTAGCTTGATTCAGGTCTTCAGCTTTAACCACCTGGTTGGCGGTTGTGATTTCATCTGGCTTACGTACAATACCGATTGCTGTTACTACAACCTCATCCAATTGAGTAGCACCGCTCATTACGATATCTATCGTCGTACGAGATCCGACAGCAATTTCCTGCGTATCGAAACCAATGTAACTAAACACTAAAATCGTGTTGTTATCAGCTATTGAAAGGGAGTAATTCCCATCAACATCTGTAGTAGTGCCGTTCGTTGTCCCCTTTATTACAACGTTTACACCGATCAACCCATCGCCGTTTTCATCGGCGATAGTTCCGGAAACCGTTCGTTGTGCCCAAACACTAGACACTAGCACGAACGAGAACATAAAACTTAACAGTAAGAGTTTTTTCATATAAAAATTGGTTTAAAATGGTTAAGGTTTTAAAATAGAACCAGCACGAATTTATGTCGTGCTCAAGACATTTGATTGTAAGAAAACGTTCAGCACATCGCAGCAAAGAGAGAGGCAAAAACCACCTAATTAAACCTAGGGACGGCTTTTAGTTGGTTTTGTTTGGGAAAC
>JANQST010000187.1 GCA_028279155.1 Cyclobacteriaceae bacterium | reverse complement strand
CATGTTTAGTACCATCAAATATGGAGTTCCGGAAAAAGGCATGATTTCGTGGGAGGCCCAGCTTTCCCCGAAGAAAATGCAACAGGTAGCAAGCTATATTTATACCTTGGAAGGAAATACCTCTGCAAACCCAAAGGAGGCGCAGGGTGAACTTTTTGAGCGTGTGGAAATGGAAGCCACACCGGCGGACTCTACTGCCACAGATGGAATTTAATGGCCGAAACAAAAGATCTATACGAGGAGAAGGATGTAGCTGAAGAAACCTTCCGGGACCACTTGGCAACAATGGACAAGGAAGGGAAACGGCTCTGGGTCTATCCAAAAAAACCAAAAGGGAGGTTCACCAATTATCGAACATTAGTCAGTTACTTTCTACTAATTGTTCTAATTGGTGGGCCTTTTGTCAAAATAAGCGGTCAGCCTCTCCTACTCTTTGATATCATTGAAAGGCGGTTCATCATTTTCGGACAAGTCTTCTGGCCCCAGGATTTCTTCCTGTTTGTAATCGGAATGATTGCTTCGGTGGTTTTCATCATCCTGTTTACAGTGGTGTTTGGTCGAATATTCTGTGGGTGGATTTGTCCCCAGACAATCTTTATGGAAGGGGTTTTCCGAAAGATTGAATACTTGATTGAAGGCGATTACATGGCACAAAAAAAACTGGACAAGCAGCCATGGAATCGGGAAAAGATCATCAAAAAAACCAGCAAACAGCTCATATTCATTGCCATTAGTGCCATCATCATGCACACATTCATGGCCTACCTGGTGGGGGTCGAAAAAATGTGGCAGATCATAGACGAAGGCCCTCTTGAGAACACGGGAGGTTTTGTGGCAATGATTGTGATGACAGGCCTTTTTTATGGAGTGTTCAGTAAACTGAGAGAGCAGGTTTGTACGACCATCTGTCCGTATGGAAGATTACAGGGAGTTTTACTCGATCGCCAAAGCATCGTTGTTGCCTATGACCATGAGCGTGGTGAGAACAGAAGCAAATTCAGAAAAGGAGAAGATCGTGAAGCGGTAGGAAAAGGAGATTGCATTGACTGTAAGCAATGTGTCTACGTCTGCCCTACTGGTATAGACATTAGAAATGGTACGCAACTTGAATGTGTGAATTGTACCGCCTGTATCGATGCATGTGATTCAATCATGGACCGGATCGGCAAACCTCGGGGACTGGTTCGGTATGCTTCAGAGCAGAACATCGCGGACAAGTTACCCTTTAAGTTCACCGGCAGAATGACTGCTTACACTGCTGTTTTAACCATCTTGATAGGAGTGCTGGTTTCACTACTAATCATCCGTTCAGATTTCGAAACAACCATTTTGCGAACGCCTGGAATGATGTTCCAGGAAAGAGAGGACGGAATGATTACCAATTTGTATCAGCTTAAAATGGTAAACAAAACCAACCAGGCGATGGGTATTCGGCTGGAGTTGATTGAACCAAAAGGAAGCATAGAACTAGTAGGTGAGGCTATTGATTTGGCGGAACAGGGAATTGCTGAAGGAGCTTTTTTCGTAGTAATAGATCCGGAAGATTTAGAAAAAATGAGTTCAAGAATTTCAATAGGAGTTTATGGAGGAGATGAATTAGTTGAGACCGTGAAGACGAAGTTTCTTGGACCAGCGAAATGACAATTAAAAATGAAGAATTACGAATTAAAAATCAGGGTGTGTGAATTCGTAATTGATAACGCTTAATTTAAACGATATGAATTGGGGAAATAAGATAGTTGTTGCGTTCATCCTTTTTGTAGTGTTCATCTTGTACATGGTAGTGCAAGCATTCCAACAAAATACAGATTTAGTAGCTGACGACTATTATGCACAAGAGATCAACTACCAGCAACGATTGGAGCAAAAAGCCAACCTTAAAAAATTGGGAGATAAGGTTTCTATACAGCTCGTAGGAAAATCCATAGCACTTCAATTTCCTAAAGGCCAAAACCCAAAAGGAGAAATTCACTTCTATCACCCCTCAAGAGAATTGTTTGATCAAAAAATTACAATCGATACCGATGCTGAGAATAAGCAGCTCGTGGCTAGGGAGAAATTAATTGCTGGTAACTATCGCATTAACATCACCTGGCAATCTGATGGCACGGAATATTTCCAGCAAGAGAAACTATTCATTCAATGATCACCGCACTCATCATAGGATTTGTTGGTAGTCTTCATTGCGTTGGCATGTGTGGGCCACTAACGCTCTTTGTGATGGGAAAAAACAGATCATCCAGTGTTTTTAGCCTGTATCATAGTGGCAGAATCACTTCTTATGTACTGCTTGGAATATTTCTCGGCTTAATCGGCTACTCTTTTCAGCTATTCCAGGTTCAGCAATTTGTTACTTTCTTCTTAGGAATCGCACTTCTCCTACTTCATGGAATTCCAGTGCTAAGAAATAGACTCGAGCAGTTCTATTATCAATCAAAATTCTATCGATTCATTAAAGAAAAACTATCAACGAGTATATCCAAGAAAAGAAAGTGGATGTTTAGCGGCATGGCCAACGGATTTCTTCCTTGTGGACTAACCTATGTTGCAGCAGCCAGTGCAGTTGCAATGGGTGGTTTTGTCGAAGGCATTTTATTCATGCTACTCTTTGGACTTGGTACCGTCCCAGCATTGTTACTTGTTACACTTGGGGGCTCAATGATTTCTCAGCGATTACGAAAAGTGATCCCCGGAGCAGTCTCATTCATTGCGATAATTTCAGGATGCCTACTCATTGTTCGTGGCATGTTGATTTCCTCCCCTGATTTCAACCAACTAGTACAGACTAAAGCTGCAGGATTGATTACCGTTTGTGGGTTGTAGGACTAGGTAAGACCACTCTTGCTCGGTCTTATCAATACAAAACCCGTCCATAAAACAAAGGAAACTCCGAATAGCAATTTGAAATAGTTGATTCCCCAAAGCGAAGGAGTCACCATCACAAACTCGGAAGCAATAAAACCGATCAGAAAAAAGATCAATCCAACTTTCTTCACTTTTGATTGCAAGTCAATCATCCCACGCTCATTAAACCAGGTAAATAAGAACGGAGTAACAATGCCGATAAACACCAAATGAAGGTAACCAATGATGTAATTCCGAACCGCATAGGCAAGATCAGCAACTACCGGTAATGCGGATAATGCCTGCAAAGTGACTTTCAGCAATAGTCCTATTAAAACAACGCCGATCAATAATCTTGCCTCACGGTTCATCTGCTTCAAGAAATCTTTCCAGACTGGTCGAACAATTCCCCAGAGCTGGCCAATCGCCAGCAGTTGGATAATTCCAGCCACAGCTCCTATGAGATAAACATAAGTCTCAGGCTGCATCCACAAGGCAGAGAGAAACAAAGTCAAAATGCAACTTACATTCATCAGGTTAATGAATTTTTCCTGTCCTTCCGAATTGATATTGAGCTCTCTTTTTTTCAACAGCCAAAAGAACATTCCTAAAAGCATGAAGATGAAAAATCCATTGTAGAGGAAATGCAGATAGTAATAAATAGCCATGAAATACAAATCGGACCCTACTCCTCCCGTGGCAATAATAGGTCCAAGTGAAAATGGACCAAGTGTAGCAATGATCAAATAGAATAACCCCCAACGAACGAATGGAGCAACATTTTTCTCCAGGTTCTTGGATTTCTTCCATGTCCAGACCACCCAGACATAAGACAATAAAATGTGAAGAGTAGAAAAGAAAATAGAAACAAATGCATATCCCTGTAACGGGAAACTTATTAACATACCCAATACAGAGATCTGAAACAACCAATACAGGATCTTGTATCGTTTCGAGATTTCATTTCCAAACAACATGATATGAACGGCAGCTACCAAGGCATTGAAGACCCAACCTAAAAGGACCACATGAGAATGGCCATGCAATACAAATTGGTAGTTGACGCCATCAAGGGGATTGATGAAATGAAGACGTAAAACCAAACCCAATACCCCCGCTATAAGCAGAAAAGTGAAAGCAATTTTCCACAAATCAAGGGTTGACTTCATCCTTTTAACTCAGCATCTAAGTCGTTCAAAAAACTGTCAATGACCCCTTGCTTCACATGATCCATAATTACTATTTTCCACCATTTGACATTCGCATCATGAGCATCCGGAATGAGTAAATACTTGTTAGCCAATTCTTTAGAAATGTATTTCGCTTCTATGGCAATGATATTCATTTCAGGGTTACGGAAAAACCGCACCCCGCGATCATTGAGATTATCACATAATCTGCTTGTTTTGGACAACAATCTTTGAACCTTCGCCTTCCATCCATCAGAACCATACGTTCGCATAATCATCCAAACGGCTATTGCATTTGCTCCTGACCTACTTCCTATCAATGTATAGTCCTTTCCTTTCACATAATTTGCTTCCTCCGTCAATGCATATTGCATGTACGCCTTTCTAGTCAGGTAAATACCAGTCCCATAGGGAGATTGTAACATCTTATGACCATCAAGTGTGAAAGAGTTAATTTTTTGATTTTGAAATGTATAAGAAGAATCGGACGTTGAAAATGGATAAATGTATCCTCCAAAAGCAGCATCAACATGTACCCTGTAGTCTGCTCCCAGCTCATCCAACCAACTCGTGATTTCATTAATGTTATCAACTGAGCCAAACATGGTTGTTGACATATTCATAACCACAATAAAGTGCTTAATTCCTTGATCCATTGCCGAGGAATAACAAGCCTTAACACTTTCCTTCGTCACTTTCCTGGTATCCATTTCTACATTTGTAACAAAGGATTCAATGCCCAGGAGTTTCGAAGCTTTAGGCATTGAATAGTGGGAATCCTCTGAATAAATTAACCCAACCTCACTGCTTTTTACCCCAAATTCAGTCTCA
>JANQST010000174.1 GCA_028279155.1 Cyclobacteriaceae bacterium | reverse complement strand
GATGTACGATCCGGACGGCACTTTTATTGAAGATTTGATTACAACCGGATCGGGTGGATTGCTTTCACCAAATGCCGTAAGAGTTCGTCATGTAAATCCTGAATAATAGTGTCTATTTAGGATTAACCGTTTTCGCGCAGCGCATGCACTGGATTGGTTTTCGATAACTTGATGAGGTTAGACGCAATTGCGGTTGTACTAATGATCAGTATCGTTATGAATCCAATAACAAGCAAAATGGTCGGGACCTTGCTCGTGTAGGCGAAATTTTCCAGCCAACTGCTCATAAGCAAGTATGTAAATGGAACAATGGTCACCAGAGCAATTAAAATGAGCTTATAGAATTGGAAAGCAAAGGAAACAAACAGTGCGTCCGCTGATGCTCCAAGAACTTTTCTTATCGAAACTTCCTTTGTCCTTCGTTTGCTCACCATCAATGAAAGTGCGTACACTCCAATGGCTGTAAGAAGAATGGAAATAAGGGTAAGATACTTCACCACTTTACCGATGGTTATTTCGGTTTTATACATCTCAGCAACCTCATCATCCAGAAAGGTGTAGGAAAAAGGGCTGTCGGAAACATGGGTTCCCCAAACTCCCCCCAACTCATCAAATGTAGATGGGTCAGTACCCGGAGCAACTTTGATCGACATCAGCCTAATGAAGTTCGTGCTCCAGATACATAATGACTCAACCTCTTCATGCAATGAGTTATAATTAAAGTTGTCGACTACTCCGACAACCGTTCCAGGTTTTCCATACGCAAAACCTAGTTGTTCCTGCATTGGGTTTTCCCATCCAAAATTGTCAACCCAAGCTTGATTAACAATAAATTCATTTTTGCCCCATTCTCCCAAGCCTCTTCCCTCAATGACTTCAATACCATAGAAGTCAAGGTAATTATGATCAACCATTAATGTTGTCATGATCAATATCTCTTCTTTGCCATCAATTTTCAGCTTCATATCCAGTCCGCCAAACTTTCCAAAAGCATTGCTGGAAGCAGTAATATTGCTTACGCCAGCCACTCGTGACATTTCCTGCTTAATCGTCGTGTAGTTCTTTTTTGCTTCCTCACTTAAAGGAACCTGTACAACCAGATCTTTATCAAAGCTGCTATTGCTCTGAAGTAAAAATTCTGTTTGATCAAAAATGATTATGCCTCCTCCAAGAAGTCCCATACTTAAAGCCAGCTGAGTAACAATGAGGACCCTCGTCAAAAGGTTTTTCCCTCCAAGGGTATTGTTACCAGCTATGATTTGATTCACGGGAATGGATCTGAGTATCAATGAAGGCACAAGTCCACCAATTCCGATAACTAATACACATGTCACAAGTAGTATGAGTAAAGTTTGACCCTGAAAAGCCATTTTGTAAGAAGTATGAATTCCAAATTCACTTTGAAGAAATGGACTGAGCAATTGAATTCCTACAAGAGAAATGACCAAAGCCAGAATGCAGTAAATGGATGTTTCAAAGTAATTCTGGCTAAGGACGTTCCAATGACTTCCTCCAATTACTTTACGAATGGCGGTGCTTTTTAAGCGGTCGTTCAATTGGCCAATCGTTAGCTGAACGAAGTTGATCGCTGCTATCAACAATACAACAATTGCTAAAAACATACACATCTGGATGTACTTGCGATCAAATTTTTTATAGTTCTTCGGATCCCATGAAATGTGGTATGAATCGAGATGTACATTTCCAAGCTCTTGCAGCACCGGTTGGTACATTTCCGCCAGGCTCCCGTGGTGCTCATCATAGAACGTTTCCAATTTTTTATTAAGTTCATTTGCTGAAGCTCCTTCCTTGAGCAAAAGGTAGGTGTTGACAACTGGTCCACTCCAATTAACATTTTCAAGGGTATTAGTGGTAGCAAATGAGGTAAGTACGTCAAACTTCAGGTGGCTTTTTTCTTCCTCTTTGATTACACCCGTAATGACTCCTTCTCTATCTTCAGGTTTAGGAGATACAACCCAATGTCCATACCTAATGGCAATTTGCTTACCTACCGGATCTTCATCTCCAAAAAGCTGCTTGCTTAAAGATTCGGTAATAATTAATGAATTAGGTCCATGAAGTGCTTTCGTTTTATCACCATAGATCAGCTCAAAATCAAAGACCTCAAAAAAAGTAAGATCAACAAACAGTGCCGAATTGTAGTATCCCTTTTTCTCACCATAGGAACAATACCCCTGGTTGGCATCAAACAATCGAACCACCTTTTCAATCTCAGGATAACTCTCTTGTAGCAAAGGTTCCATTTTGTAATGGCTCATTGCAATCTCTTCACCAGCAGCTTCCTTGTAGGTTCCATCAAGATTTACCCGGTAGATTCGATCCTTCTTTTCATGAAAAGCGTCAAATGCGAATTGGTCCTGAACGAACAGTGCAATGGTAGTGAAAACCAAAAATCCTATGCTTAACCCAAATACCTTGGCTAACGAGATGAATGTATCACGCCTGGAAGTTCTTAGTAGGAGAAGTAGTCGATTCTTTAGCATATCATCTTTATTTAGGTCACCTTATTCATTTATAATTTAATCATAAATCTTCTTAGCACTGATCTTCCATGTCACATTCCAGGTTTTACCTTCATCCTTGGATAGCTCTGCTTTCCACTCAAACGTTTCATCTGTTATATCATAAAAGGTAATCCGCCGATAGTTTTCGGGGTCTTGCGGTTCGAAATCCATTATGACTTCATCCCCCTCGGCATATGCTTTGAACAGTCCAAACACCCGTCCGGGCCCTTCTCGATTGTTATTGTTTATAAAAGCCACGTTCCAAATCTTTTCCTCAGGATCATAGACACGCAACTGAGTTAGCATCAGGTCTCTTTTGAAAAATTTGTAATAGGGTGTTTCTTTTTCTCCCTGGTACCAAAAATCCTGGACGCAGTATCCATCCAGGATGTACTTCCATGCCCAGTACGCTTTTGAATCCACTTCAAATTCTTTCGATTCCTGGTTGAGTTTATACTGAGTGCAATACCACACGCCATTTAATTGCCCAAACTGAGCCACCTCCTCAGGAGTACGTTCATTCACTGAGTATTGTAAATCATAGAACTCTTTGACAGCTTTTGGAACCTCTTCTGCACTTTGAGCCAAACCCCTTAAACCAAAAAAACTGGCAACTACCAAAATCAGCAATCGATTGAATTTCATTGACATTATTTGAATTTCATTGACATTATGTTAAGACTTTGGATAAAACTAGGATCTGAAGTGCTTGGCAGCTCTGAATACGCTTTAGAATCAATTACAATGGGTCGAGTGTAAACAGTTGACGTTTAACTGATAGCACGTTCTACAAACACAATTCTGAAAGCTTGTGCTTAATTTGTAGCCAAAGACGTCAGGAGGTTTAAGTATGAGTTATACAACTGAGTTCATTTTCTCGGCAATCATCAGTTGCTTCATCATATTTGCTATCACCGGTTTTTCTTCGTTTCACAATCCAAAAATTCGTTATGGTACTTTAGGATATGTCCTGTGCTTGCTCTTCATCTTAGTTGAGCACTTTCTCGAGTATTCAGGCTATTCATGTGAATATCCATCTATCATTTACAGCTCCACTGCATTCTACTTTGCGATGGCGCCACTGTTGAATGTGGTAATCATCACATTGTTTGAGCAGTCCATTAACTGGAAAAGGTTTGCGCTCGAGATGCTACTTCCTATTGGAGCTTTGTTATGGATGATTCCGTTTTATTTGCTGTCCGACGAAGTGAAATGTAATTACCTACTGGATTACATCAATTACGAATCTTGCGGTTGTGGAATGGCTCCAAAACACATTGCATTAATAGTCATTTTGTTACTTCAAACCACTATCTATTCCATCTATTGGTTCAAAAAAATACGGACGTATTCCAGAGAAGTGAAATCAAGAGCCTCCTCTTCGATTATCGAATTTGTCCCCTGGATTTCCCGAGTTCTGGGAACGATCATACTTTTTGGGGTTTCAATTGTTGCTGCCGGACTAACACGAATAGTTGCCAGGGAAGATTTCTACACGCTTGATCAAATTGAAAACATCGTATTCTCCTTCATTCCACATGCTTTCCTGATATTGCTCTTCTTTCTTCATGAACGGCCATTACCTCAACTTAATACCCAAACCTCTATTGAATCTAATGGGCGCAAAGAGATAGATGACGATATGGTTGAAAAGTTGATCCAATTGATGCAAAATGAGGAATTGTACTTAAACCCCGATCTAGGCCTGGTAGATGTTTCAGCTCGGATGGAATTAACACGTCATCATTTGTCTGAACTATTGAGCAGAGGCCTACAGAAGAGTTTCTACGATTTTGTCAATGAATATCGGGTTGAACATGCCAAGAAACTAATGTCAAGTGAAATCATCAACACCTACTCGTTATCAGGAATCGCCAGGGAATCAGGATTTAATAACTACGTTTCCTTTTACCGGGTTTTTAAGCGGACAGTTGGCATTACCCCATCCAAATTCATGTTAGGAGATTGATTTTCAACTAACGGCAAATAGGTATGTATTTAGCGGAAGTCTTTTCGAAATACTCCTCCCCAATTCTCATTACTTCTTCTGCAGAATGAAGTTCCAATGTATATTTCTCCCATTCAGTTTCTAGTTCATCAAAACTCTTCTTCCAAATCTCCTCGTACAACCCAATTTCATTGGTCCGATTGGAGTTCGAAAATTCCAGCAGTTTTTCAGTACCATAGGTTTCACGCAAGTAACAGAAAAAATCCTCACGTGGAATATAGGTCTGAAGTTGACACCTTAGATTCAATTCCCTATGTTTTAAACGCATCTCACTTAATGAAATAAAGTAATCTTGCTGCATCAGGTAGGAGGTTATTTTGCTTCTTTCATATCCAAACAAAGGAAAGCCTGTTTTTTCCGGATAAACAACATCTGCAATTGCTGATGCAAAACCCTCTTCAAAAAAACGCTCCCAGTTGGGTATACTATTGATTCGTATCGCATGCACCAACTCATGAGCAAAAGCATCGAGGTAGCCACCTTGTCGAAATCGATATAAATTTATTCGTCCGCTCGAATCGACATTTGGAGGAATCTTTCTACCATTTGTCTGCATACCTTCACCTTTGAACGAAACTTGAATTCTTCCTTCTGGCATTCGATCTTCACCAATCAAATTGGCCACCTCTGTGTAGATCTTTTCGCAGAAACCGGAGGCATATTCGATCTCTTCAGCACTCGTCTCATCCACATTCCATGTAAATGCAAAGTGTTTTGTGGTTAGTGAGCCAGAACTTTGATTTGTGTTACTATCATTTACAGCAGACCCGCAGCCCAGGAACATCAATAGGTAAATAGAGAAAAATTTCATAGAGCTTGAATTCATCTCCTCTTCTATTACTCATACAAATATAAAATAAATATATATTAGTTTTATATTTGTATGATAAATTACGGAGATAACTAGGAATATCCAGAAATTAAGTAAACGTAGTGCTTAAGCAATTACAGCCCCATTTTCAGATCCATCTCCGGGGCTGACCGGAACGAGTTTCCCATCTGCATTTTCAGCAAACAACAGCATGCCCTGAGATTCGGTACCCATCATTTTGCGGGGAGCAAGATTAGCCATCACTACCACTTTTTTGCCAATCATTTCCTCTGGTGAGAAGAACTTAGACACTCCACTTAGAATGGTGCGGGTTTCATGACCGATATCCACCGTGAATTTCAACAGCTTGTTCGACTTCTCTACTTTCTCAGCTGTCTTAATCTCTCCTACCCTAAGGTCCATTTTTACAAAATCATCAAAAACGATCTCGTCCTTCAAGGGCATCAATTCAGGAGCGTTATTTTCTTCTTCGTTCATCTTTTTGGTTTCTAATAGTTTGTTCACTTGTGTTTCCACGACCTTGTCTTCGATCTTTTCAAAAAGCAATTCTGCCGGATTCAATTGGTGTGAGTTGCTTAGCAAATCAACATTCCCAGCCTCTGCCCAATTTTTCACATCCATATTGAGGACACCAACCAGTTTTTTAGAAGTAAAAGGCAAAAAAGGCTCGCACAGAATAGAGAGGTTTGCTGATATCTGAAGAGCGACATTCAATATTGTGCCGACCCTAGTCTCGTCTTCTTTGATCAACTTCCATGGTTCAGTATCCGCAAGGTACTTGTTCCCAATTCTGGCCAATTCCATCATGCTCCTTAGCGCCTCTCTGAACTTAAATTGATCTAGCGCAACCTCAATTTTCTTAGGGATTGTCTTAAGCTCGGTTATCACCTCCTGGTCTATCGGCTGAAGGTTATTTGCATCAGGAACCTTACCATCAAAATACTTATGTGTTAATACAACCGCCCTGTTTACAAAATTTCCAAAAATTGCCACCAACTCGCTGTTGTTGCGCGTTTGGAAATCTTTCCAGGTGAAATCGTTGTCACTTGTTTCGGGAGCATTTGCTGTAAGTACATATCTTAAAACATCTTGTTTATCCGGAAATTCTTCCAGGTATTCGTGAAGCCAGACGGCCCAATTTCTGGAAGTGGATATTTTGTTGTTTTCGAGGTTCAGAAACTCATTCGCAGGAACATTCTCAGGAACGATGTAAGAACCCTCAGCTTTCAACAATGCAGGGAAAGTGATACAATGGAAGACGATATTGTCTTTTCCAATGAAATGAAGTAATCGAGTGTCGTCTGACTTCCAATAGTCTTCCCAGTTTTTTCCTTCTTGCTTTGCCCATTCCCTAGTTGCAGAAATGTAGCCTATTGGTGCATCGAACCACACGTATAAGACCTTACCTTCAGCTCCTTCGACAGGAACAGGTATTCCCCAGGAGAGATCCCTTGTCATTGGCCTGGGTTTTAGTCCATTGTCGATCCAGCTTTTACATTGTCCGTAAACATTCGCTTTCCACTCCTTATGATCTTCCAATATCCATTGCTTCAACCACGGCTCGTATTGATCCAATGGAAAATACCAATGCTTGGTCTCCTTCATGATTGGAGCCTCCCCGCTTAGCATCGATTTCGGATTGATCAATTCTGACGGGCTCAAAGTTGTGCCGCAGTTTTCACATTGGTCACCATAAGCTTCAGAAAAGCTGCAATTTGGACAGGTTCCTTTGATGTATCGATCTGCCAAAAATTGCTTTTCTTTTTCATCATAAAACTGTTCTGAGGTAGTTTCTGTGAACTTTCCGTCCTTGTAAAGTTTTTCAAAAAACTCTGATGCTGTTTCATGATGCAATTTCGCTGAGGTACGGTGGTAGATATTGAAACTAATTCCGAATTTCTCAAAAGAGCTTTTGATCTTATCATGATAAAAATCCACCACTTCTTGGGGCGTTTTTCCTTCTTTTCGCGCCCTCAATTCAATCGCAACTCCATGCTCGTCTGAACCGCAAACGAATGCTACATCTTCACCTTTATTTCTGAGGTACCGAACGTAGATATCTGCCGGAACATAAACACCGGCAAGGTGACCAATATGAACAGGTCCATTGGCGTACGGAAGAGCCGCTGAGATGGTATGTCTTTTGAATTTCTTAGCCATGATTTTATTAAGGCGCAAATATAGTTTTTGTATTTACGACAAATGCGGATTTAGCCAATACTTCTTCGTACTTTTGCGCCCGAATTTAAAGACATGCAAGAAATCCGAAATATTGCCATAATAGCTCACGTAGACCATGGAAAAACCACCCTGGTTGATAAAATCATTTACGCAACGCAGGAGTTTAGAGAAAACCAGGAAAAGGGAGAATTGATTCTTGATAATAACGACCTGGAACGGGAACGTGGCATTACTATTTTATCCAAAAATGTATCTGCTGAATACAAAGGAGTAAAAATCAATATCATTGATACACCCGGTCACTCGGATTTTGGTGGAGAGGTCGAGCGCGTCCTGAAAATGGCGGATGGAGTGATCCTCCTTGTTGACGCTTTTGAAGGTCCAATGCCACAGACAAGATTTGTGTTGGGGAAGGCTTTAGGGCTTGGATTGAAACCAATTGTCGTTGTTAACAAGGTAGATAAGGAAAACTGTCGACCCGAAGAAGTGCACGAACAGGTTTTTGACTTAATGTTCTCGTTGGATGCCACCGAAGAGCAATTGGACTTTGAAACGCTCTATGGCTCAAGTAAGCATGGCTGGATGAGTGAGGATTGGAAGCAGCCAACTGACAACATCACGCCATTATTGGATAAAATAATCGAGGTGATTCCAGCTCCGGAATTTAAAGATGGGGTTCCGGCTATGCGAGTGACTTCCCTAGATTACTCATCGTTCACCGGTCGAATCGCCATTGGAAGAGTTGAGCAAGGTGTTCTTACCGAGGGTGCTTCTTTGGGTATTTCTAAACGAGATGGAACCATGCAACGAGTGAAAATTAAAGAACTGCATGTTTTTGAAGGATTAGGAAAAAAGAAGGTATCGGAAGTCAAAGCAGGTGACATCTGTGCCGTGACAGGTATTGAAGGATTCGAAATTGGCGATACGCTGACTGACTTTGAAAACCCTGAAATTCTTCCACGAATCGCCATTGATGAACCTACCATGAGTATGCTGTTCGCCATCAATGACTCTCCATTTTTTGGGAAGGAAGGAAAGTTTGTCACCTCACGCCATATCCGTGACCGATTGATGAAGGAACTAGAGAAGAACCTCGCACTGAAAGTTGAAGAAACGAATTCAGAGGACAAATTCCTGGTTTTTGGTAGAGGTGTTCTCCATCTATCTGTGTTAATTGAAACCATGCGAAGAGAGGGTTACGAGCTTCAGGTTGGACAGCCTCAGGTACTTTACAAAGAAATTGACGGACAAAGACACGAGCCCATCGAGCATTTGGTGATCGATGTACCTGATGAGTATTCGGGAAAAGCCATTGAAATGGTGACACAACGAAAAGGAGAGCTGAAAGTAATGGAGCCGAAAGGAAATATCCAGCACCTTGAATTTGAAATTCCGTCTCGTGGATTGATCGGATTACGAAACAACATGTTAACTGCAACAGCGGGTGAAGCTGTAATGACACACCGTCTACAGGAATACCAACCCTATAAAGGTGACATCCCAGGTCGTAACAATGGTTCATTGATCTCCATGGAACATGGTCCGGGAACACCCTATTCCATCGACAAACTTCAGGATCGTGGGTTCTTTTTCATTGATCCGGGAGTTGATGTGTATACCGGACAGGTGATTGGTGAACACTCCAGGGGAAATGATTTGGTAGTGAACATCCAGAAAGGCAAAAAACTGACCAACATGCGTGCTTCGGGTTCTGACAACAACGCAAAGATTGCACCGGCTAAGAAATTCAGCCTGGAAGAAGCATTGGAATACATCCAAAAGGACGAATACGTTGAGGTGACCCCTAAATCCATTCGAATGCGTAAGATCTACCTGGATGAGAATGAGCGGAAGCGAATGACACTTTCCCCTAACTAGGTCTATAGAAGCTAAATAGCAGTTGAACCTTCCTTTGAGTACGTCTGTCGTTTTTGGAACGAAAAAAGGTCTGTTCACTCTCGGTATTGTCAAAAGTTGGTATGTTCTTTGAGTCCGTATACCTAAACCGGTGTTTTGACCGAATGCTATTAGGGGTTTCTTAACTTCTACTGGACTTGAAAACGGAGCACCTGAATATGAATAGTATGTACCGTTACCCATCTTCATTCATAACGCATTCAAATGCATTGTTGCGATTCAGCATTGTGGTTTTCCTATTCGTATTTGCTGCGCCTTCATCGGCACAGCAACCAAAACATCCGTTCAAACCAGGGGAAAAGCTCAACTATACCTTGCATTTTGGGTGGTTCCAGGTTGGAGAAGCTGAGTTTTTTATAGATCCTGAACTTCAATACATTGACGGAGAGGCCTATTATTCGGTGCAGGGAAACATAACACCTTCTTCCTGGGGAAAAATATTTAAGGCAATTACCGGCTGCTACGAGTCCCTCATTCATGTTGAAACTCTTCGCCCTTTGAAGTCACACCGAGTGATGAGATCCGGCAAAAAAATAACCGACGTACGTACTGATAATTTTAACTATTCCTTGGCGGATACATTGAAAATTCACACCTATGTCGAAGATGTAGATGACCATCGGTACAGGGCTTTTCCAAAAAAGGAAAACATTCCGATGCGTGAC
>JANQST010000142.1 GCA_028279155.1 Cyclobacteriaceae bacterium | reverse complement strand
AATAGTGTCTTTAAGTGGCTGACATCTTTTCAAGGTACGATAAGAAGGTCCCGAACCGCATCCAGGCCTTCTTGCAGAGTGAATGTTATTTCGTGATGCACGGTACCAATATGATCCGCAACCATTTGTGCAAATTTTAAATCAGGAGACCCTTTTAGGCCTACAGAAAAAGAATGCAATTGAGGCCACCAGGCATCACTTTTATCCTTCGATTCGATTCGCTTAGAAGCATATTTCTTTGCTATGGCAGATATTATAGACGAATCCAGGCCACCGGAAAGAAGGACTCCATAAGGCACATCCGACATCAATTGACGGTGAACGGAAGCCTCCAAACTAGTCTTGAGGTCCTCAATACTTGTTAGGTTGTTGCTAACGTGCTCGAATTGAACCCACACTTTATCGTACCATTTTTTAACTTTCTTTTCAGTACTCGAGTAGTAATGTCCCGGAGGGAAAATTTCTATTTTGCTGCAGACCCCTTCTAATGATTTGAGTTCGGATGCTACGTAATGATTGCCAAGTTTATCCCATCCATGATATAATGGAATTATACCCATGTGATCTCTGGCAATTAGATAAGAATCATCAGATTTATCGTACAAAGCAAAACCGAAGATGCCATTGAGTTCATTGAGAAATTCAATTCCTTGCTTTTCATATAAAGCAAGAATTACCTCGCAATCGGAATGTGTTCTAAACGAGTAGTCATTGGCTAGTTGGTCTCTAAATTCCTGATGATTGTATATTTCGCCATTTACAGCAAGAACCTTGTTTTCGTCAGGACTTATTAACGGCTGACCTCCGGAAGTTGGATCCACAATGGCGAGTCGCTCATGAGCAAGCAGAGCTGTATTACAACTATAGATACCTGACCAGTCCGGTCCTCTGTGTCTCACCTTTTTTGCCATGTCTAATACCTGGGACCTAAGATCTTCACATCCTCCTTTTTCGTTGAATACTGCAACTATTCCGCACATTTGAGTAAAAATTAAGAAATAAAAAAAGTAACCATATCGCGGGTTACTACATCAGGGGGGCGTTGTCTATTAAAGAGATGCAATGTTAACAAACAAAGTTGTATTCGCAATATGATTGGTTGTTATTCTATTCAATTTCAACTTATGATTCATCATATTGAAAAACATGATTCAGCGATTCTGCATATCTAAGATTTTGTTTTTCATTATGAATATATAATTTAGCCCAAGAAGAAATTTAGTAAACGAAGTTTACCTGCTTACTTTTCGTCATAAGGAAGAAACTGGAAAATTAAGCTTGATTTCTTGCGGAAACTCCGCATACCTTAATAAAGATTATTGAAAGGTGTGCGGAGTTTTTATTTTAGGTCTTTAGCAGACAATAGATTATGATAAATAAGCAAGACATTCTTGAAGCATATGAGCGTTTCAGCGATCGTGTAATCAAAACTCCTTTGGTTCATTCACCTGAACTAAGTAAGATGTCAGGAGCCAATGTCTATTTAAAGATGGAACAGTTACAGAATTCGGGTTCATTCAAGTTGCGAGGAGCTTTAACTAAAATAGAGAGTCTTGCTTCATCTGAAGTCGGCAAAACATTAGTTGCTGCATCCACTGGAAATCATGCTGCCGCCTTTGCACACGTAACTCATATGAAAGGTATGAAAAGTATACTTTTTCTACCTGAAAAAGCAAGCCCAGCTAAAGTCAAAGCGCTAGAGCCATATAATATTGACATTCGTTACTTCGGCAAGAAAAGCATGGAAACCGAACAGAAAGCGGCTGAATATGCGAAGGAAATTGATGGTGTGCTCGTGCATCCATATAATGATATTGAGATCATAAAAGGACAAGGGACAATCGGAATTGAAATTGAAGAACAACTACCAGGTGTAGAAATAGTTATGGCGCCAATTGGAGGCGGAGGTTTAATATCAGGTTTGGCTAGTTACTTCAGCCAAGATCCAAATGTAGCTGTGATTGGGAGCCAACCTGAGAATGCTGCAGAGATGTTTCATTCAATTGAAAAAGGACGAATTGCTCCACCTTCCGATCATGACACAATCTCTGATGCCACTGCTGGCGGAATTGAGGATGGGAGTATCACGTATGATATTTGCAAAAATCACCTTGCAGGAATAGATCTGTGTTCTGAAGATCAGATTGAAAAAGCGATTGCATTTATTGTGTCCAACCATCAAACCTTGATCGAACCTGGTGCCTCCCTTTCAGTTGCAACACTTATGAACACGGACAAGTATCGAGGAAAAAACGTTGCGGTGGTCTTGACTGGTAAAAAGATCAATATTGAATTGTTAACTAAAATTCTTTCGAAGTATGGTAACAATTATTCATGAAAATGAGATAGCCGACATTGTAAAAGACATTGATCTTTTGGAGGCGATGAAAGAAGGCTTTGTCCAGTACAGCAATGGGAATGCGGTTGTGCCACCTGTAGGAGAGTTGCTTTTTGAAAACCCTCCGGGAGAAACGCATATCAAGTACGGATACATCCAAGGGAAAGAATTCTACACCATTAAGATTGCTTCAGGATTTCCAGGTAATGTGGAAATGGACATCTCAACCAGTCAGGGAATGATAATCCTTTTCAGTCAGGAAACAGGTGAAACGAAAGCCGTCTTGCTAGATAATGGAATGCTTACGGATTTAAGAACTGCTGCGGCAGGTGCACTAGTAGCCAAATA
>JANQST010000141.1 GCA_028279155.1 Cyclobacteriaceae bacterium | reverse complement strand
TGGCGAAATGGTAATACCAGAGGAAGTCAGTACACCAAACTGACCATCTGCAAGCCAATACTCACCATTGATCAAGTCGATATCATTCGTAGTCTGGTTCGTTATTGACGTTATCTGTATGAATTGAGATCCCATTAATTCATAGATGGCTTGGTCAGTAGCAGTAAGTAGTTTTCCCTCCACACTGAACAACCCATTGGCATTGGATGGTAAATCTATTCCAGAATCATCCCAGCTGTTGGAACTGAATTGAAAAAGATCACTGCTGTTCGTGGCATAAACAATGTCATTTACCGCGACAAGGTTTCTTAAATCAATGGTCCCTGCGTGATGAGCCCAATTGTTAAAATCCAACAAGTTATTTGTCAGGCTTCCGTTTTGCAGGCCCTGATCAGTTTTTGCGAATAGGTTATCTCCAAGAACTTTAACTTCCGACACTTCCACCTCATCACCGCCTGGTCCGATTTGAACTAAATTTTCCTGGATATTGGTTTGGTTGTTGTTTACTACTACAATTCCCAATCCGGTAGCCAGAAATGTTTGGGTATTGAAAAAGGCGATATCATTGATTTCCTTATTTCCATCAAGATTCGAAAGAGATATTTCCCTCAAGGTTGTGATTTCCGATTGAGAAACAAAATCAACAAGTCCCGATCGATAACCAATGACAAGAATATCATCAGCTGAATTATACTTTAGGGAAGCTACGCCAACATCAGAAAGGCCATCGATTTTTGATAGCTTTCGTATTGAGTTGTCTGATAGATCGTAAGAAAAGAGCCCATTTTCAACGGCACAGAAAACCTTATCCGAGGACTTTTCAAGCTGCAAGGCATTGCGATAACTGAAATGCGTGCGCCAGGTACCGACAGGAATATCCTGTGAGTAGGAATGGTGGCAAAGCAAAAGACTACTGCTTAGCCCTAGCTTCAAAAAAACAATTCCTGCAAAGCGCCTCATAAACATCTTTTTCACCTAAAACTATTGTCTGTTTGGATTTGGTTCGCCTGTGCGAATAGGAAGCTACACTCCCGCATTTCATGCACACTGCATGAACCTTGGTGATGTATTCAGCTATCGACATTAACGCATCCATAGGCTTAAACGGCCGACCTTTGAAATCCATATCCAGGCCGGCGACAATTACCCTTTTTCCCTGGTTGGCGAGCTCATCTGCTACATTGACAACCTCATCATCAAAGAATTGTGCTTCATCTATACCTACTACTTCACAATTCCCAACCCGCAAAAGAATATCATTTGCAAAATTTACCGGAGTAGACTCGATGACGGAATCCTTATGAGATACAATTTTCTTCTTATCGTAACGCTTATCGATTGCAGGTTTGAAGATTTCGACTTTTTGATTGGCAATAAGTGCTCGAGTGAGTCTCCGAATCAATTCCTCCGTTTTTCCGGAAAACATGGATCCGCAAACCACTTCAATCCAGCCTCCCCTAGCTAGAACTCCATTTCCAATATGTGGCTCAACAAACATTATTTGTCATACTTAAGATGTGGAAGTTGCGTTTCCTTTTTTACATAGATCCGTATATCACCGCTGGTGGTCACCTGGCAAGCGAGACGTTCATCTGACCGCAATTTGTTCAATTTTATGTACTTTTTCTCAGCTTCTGTTATTTCTGATAAGTGCTCAGCCCCTTCAAGGACTTTCATTTTACAGGTAGTACACCTTCCCTTACCACCACAGGCATGCATCCAGTCTGTTTCACGAAGCAAAATATGAAGCAATTTTTCACTTTTATCCTTGGTAATAATCCTTTTACTTTGGAGGTTATCTAAGATGATGTTAGCCATTACCCTTCTCTAATTACAATGCAAAAAAAGTTAAACGAAGATTTTATTGATAGCTACTGTGAAAAATTTGCGTCTAAAATTATGGATTCGTTTTTCACTGGAGATAAAATTTCAATTACTGGTCAAGAAATCCTAAAGGTCACACCATCTAAACAGACCAACGTTTTTGTCTTAAAGCTGATCTTTTCCTATTGGCAGGGAGAAGCTAAAAAATTGGAAAGCCCTTTTTTCAACTATGAAAATGAAAGTGTACAGCAAGCACTAGCTGATTTTATGAACACACTTTCTCAAAACATTGAGGTTCATAAGAACCGATTTCAATTGCTCTTAAATAATGCGGTAAAAGACACAATCTACTTAGCTGCTTCTCCACAAGCTTTTTTGGAAATAGACCTGGATGGGGTAGATATCGAGAAAATTGATGATGAATTCATAAACGAGAGCCTTAAATACATAAGGATCTATAAGAAAGATGTTGAGAACTTTTTGTCTGATATGCGTGGTCTAAGTCCTGAAGATGCCATTGATGAGTTGGCTGACGAATTTGAGCCATTTAGTAGCACTGAAGGCTTGAAAGCAGAAGCAGAACTCTTATCAGAAATTCTTCCATTGGATCCGGAAATGGTTTTGAGCGAAGCTCTTCCGGAAGATTTCAGTGAATTCGATGACGAAGTATTTGACAATGATGACGACTCAGAAGAGGATGACGAACTTGATGATGAAGCGGTAGCGAAGGAAGAACCTGAAGAAGAGAAAGACACTATCGTCGAAGAAGAACCC
>JANQST010000116.1 GCA_028279155.1 Cyclobacteriaceae bacterium | reverse complement strand
TGAATCAAAACTCCGTTGAATTTACTTCACCGGTGGTTTCTCCATCCGGAGAATGGCTTTTGTTTGCATCCAATCCTACTGGTCAATTTGATCTTTACTTTTTTAACTAATGCTAATTTGATGATGGGCACCGAAAATTTTAACTCAAACCTTAAAGTGAATGCAATTAGATCTATTGCATTTCTAATGATCTTCTTCCTCACGGGTAGTAGCAACTTTAAACGCTCAAAAAATCAGGATATTCCCAATAATACACGAGCTCTTATAGGAACATGGAAGGACCGATATTCAGACAAAGCATTGAAAGCCTTCACCTTCGTTCAGGAGACGATAAAATTTGAAGGAGGCCAACCAACGGATACTTCTACGTGGTATGAAGTCATCCAATATCCTGACCTATTTAGAATTGATTTCGGTGGTCGTGACTCAGGTAACTCGAACCTTTCACGGAACGACAGTATTTATGTTTTACGAAAAGGCGAGATGGTTCATACCGGCAAAGAGGTACAGGAATTTTTGATTGAAGGTGGTTTGTATTACTTAGACGTTGAAACCACACTGGAGAAACTGAGAGCTAAAGATATCGATCCGAACAAATTTTATCGTAAAACATACCAGGGGAGGGAAACAATAGTAATAGGGGCAAAGGATCAATCAGATTTGTCTCCACAAATCTGGCTTGATGAAGAACGTCGATATGCGGTTTGGAGATTGAGTAAGATGCGTGATGGACGATTACTTGAAGTGAGGTACAGTGATTTCAAGCGGAAAAAAGGTCATTGGATTGAAACTAAGATAGATTTCCTGGTCGACGGTGAATTGATTCAAACGGAACGATACCAGAACATTAAGATCAACCCTGAACTAAACCCTGACATTTTCGATCCCAAAAAATTTACAAATCGTTTTTGGTATTGAAGTAGTGGAAAGCGCTTCTTCATTTGTAGAAAAGCACAAAAATGAAAAAATCTATTTTCATACGTGTAATTCGACTCGGATTTCAGTAAGTGGAAGCTCGGATTGTTGAGAAAGCATATAATGTGGAATTGAGTGATGGTGCCTTACAGCGACTGAAGTGTTATTTACCTGAAGGAATTGAAAATGGCCCGGTCATATTGTACAAAGGAACGGGTTATTGAAACCGCTTATGTAAAATTCTGTATTTACATTTCTGATTAAAGTACTATTACAATAACGAAAGATGTTCAAGGTAACGAAGACGGTTAATCAGGGTCGTTCGCTACACATATAAAAGGTGATTGAAATGCTCAAGAATTATATTATAGCCACGCTAAGGAGCTTATTAAAGCGTAAGATCTTCATGTTAGTCAATGTTTTGGGCTTTAGTCTGGGGATATGCAGCTCCATGCTCATGTTTGCCTATGTATGGGATGAAATTGGATACGATCATTATCACCCTGATAAAGAGAGCCTTTTTCGGGTAGCGTTGACAAGGCACTTTCCAGATCGACAAAATAGCTATGCAACGACTCCTCCTCCATTAGGACCCACTTTACTGAATGAATTTCCAGAAGTGAAAAGCTTTGTTCGAATCTTGGACTTTAATGGTGAGACCCGGATTAGATTGGAAGACCGAACCTTTTATGAGAACAGGGTTTCAGCTACAGATTCTACATTCTTTGACCTATTCGGAGTGAAGATGCTCGAAGGTAATCCCAATGAAGTATTGAAGGCACCAAATAGTATCGTGATTACCCAATCAATGAATGAAAAGTATTTTGGTGGCGAAAGTGGGTTGAATAAAGCGCTGGAGGTTGGAGATACGACGAAATTTATCATAACTGGTATATGCGAAGACGTTCCGAAGAAGAGTCATTTCAAATTCGATATGCTTGTCTCATTGCATTCATTTCCTGTTTCCGGAAGCAATTTTTGGGGCTCTTATTCGCTCCACAATTACATCAAATTAGGAGGTAGAGAGGATAAGAAGGTTGTTGAAGCAAAACTGAAGTCGATACTTGAACCCCACTTTGGTCCACAGGTTGAATCAATACTCGGGAAAACTTATAAAGAATACGTTGATGCTGGAAATGTACACGACTATTTCCTTCAACCCATTCAATCCATTCACTTGAATAGTCGATTGGACAACGAGCTTGAACCAAATGGTGACATCAGGTATGTGACGCTTTTTTTAGCTATCGCAGTTTTAATCTTAGCGATTGCCAGTTTCAATTTTACAAATCTGTCAACGGCAAATTCTGTCAACAGAAGCAAGGAAATTGGAGTCAGGAAAGTGATGGGCTCTACCAGGAAACAACTCATTTTTCAATTCCTGGCCGAATCTCTTATCATAACATTTTTGGCGGTACTACTATCACTTGCTATTGCAACGCTCTTGTTACCAACATTCAATCAGCTAGCAGGGAAAAACCTTGAGTTTTCCGATTTTAATGGAATCGCACTTGCAGGTTTTTTTCTTCTCCTGACCATTGCAGTTGGTCTACTCTCAGGGCTCTACCCAGCTTTTTTTATGTCTTCATTTGAGATTACAAAAATTTTCAAAAATGGCGTGAAGCTGTCGAACAGTAGGTTTGGTCTACGCAATATCCTTGTGACTTTCCAATTTGCAGCTTCAATTTTCATGGTGATTGCGACTGTTTTCATCGTGCTACAATTGGATTTTATGAGGGAGCAAAAATTAGGGTTTGAAAAGGAACGAATGCTGTTATTGGAAGTATCCGATAACCTGGGCTCTAGGTTTTTGACTTTCAAAGATGCTATCAGTAATCAACCTGCTATTGCCTCAGTCACTTCAAGTTTTCATGTACCAGGAAGACGAAGTGGAGGTGGGACATTTCAAGCGATTGGCATTCCCGCTACAGAAAGGTTCCTGTTCAACTTATTCGTAACCGAATATGATTTCCATGAGGCTTATGAAATGGAACTTGCAAGTGGGAGATACCTCGATAATGAACTCAATGCGGATACTGCGTCTGTTATTATAAATGAAGCATGCAGCAGGATGGTTGGATGGAATGTTGACGAGGCTGTTGGGCAACAAATTCTCATTACAGGTCAAGAATCTCCTCGAAGAGTGGTTGGTGTGCTTAAAGATTTTCATTTTACCTCCTTGCACGAACCCATAAAACCAATGGTATTCATCGGGATTCCGGAGCGGAATTTAGGCAATTCACAACCTCAGATTATGTCGGTAAAGCTTAGAGAAAATACAAATGTTGAGGATGCCGTAAATGCAATAGAAAGAAAATGGGCAGAATATGTGCCTGGTGAAGTGATGAGATATTCATTCATTGATGAAGATTTCGATAATCTTTATGAAAATGAAATCAGCTTTTCAGCGCTCTTTAAAAGTTTTTCAGTTTTAGCTATTGTTATTTCAAGCATTGGTGTGATAGGGCTTTCTTTCTTTATTGCTGTAGAGCGTGTGAAGGAAATTGGAATTAGAAAAGTTTTAGGTGCTACAGTCACTCAGATCATGGCGCTGCTATCTAAAGATTTTTTGATTTTGGCTGCAATTGCAAATGGAGTTACCTGGCCACTTACGTATTTACTTGTTCATAAATGGATGAGCAATTACGCCTATTCTCCGGGTATTAACTTTTTTTATTTTGTAATCATCGGTGTTGCCTTTGTTCTACTCATACTGGCAGTTATTAGTTCGATTACATATCGGGCAGCAAATGACAATCCCGTTGATGCAATTGGAACTGAGTAGTTCTCTTATTCATACCTGTCATTTGTTCATTTGGTATTCCTTTTATGAAAAAGTTAATGGAGACATCTAAATGATCGATGAAACGATCTAAACTTGCACCATGCAAAACGATCCGGAATTAGATCCAAAGTATCTTGGTACCATTTCTTCCGATTTTGTGAAGGTAGCTGAGTCATTGAAGGAAGCTTCTTATGCGATCCGTAAACAGGGGTTTTCTGATTACCCGGTATTTCCAATGTGTCAGGTCAACCAGCCAATCGGTCAG
>JANQST010000114.1 GCA_028279155.1 Cyclobacteriaceae bacterium | reverse complement strand
TCTGCAAGTGTGAAAATGCATTTATAACCTTTGGCGATAGCAACCAATGCAAGTCCCATCCCGGTATTTCCGGATGTCCCTTCGATGATCGTACCCCCTGGCTTAAGAATACCTTCTTCTTCCGCTTCCTCAATCATTTTCAAAGCAATCCGGTCTTTGATGGAATTTCCAGGGTTGAAATATTCCACTTTAACCAGGATTGTACCTGGAATGCCTTTATTGACACTGTTGAGCTTCAAAAGCGGGGTGTCTCCTATTGCATCGGTAAGGTTATTTAAATACTTCATTGCGAGTTTTTGAATTGAACCGCAAAGCTATTAAAAGGGTGGATCAACTAAAACTATAAGGGGAATCAAAAGTTGTCGCGAATAGAACGAAGAAGGGCAAAAAAGAAAGGCCATCCCGAAGGATGGCCAGTCACCACTAATTAACCATAGCCACTCTATGGATCTTAAATGTTTTTATGTCGCTTTCTTTGTCATGATCTATGCATACAAATTTGATGGAGTCTTCATTGACTCTCACTGAATGGGAGTATACAGCAAGTAAACAAGCGTAGAAGTTCTTCGGAATTGTAGTCTACAGCTGGTTGACATGACTCCTTTTTTGCCCATTACGGCCTTATTCCACAAAAATTACTTGCCAAATAAATTACCTCGTTTGGGCTGTCAAATCGGATCTCTAAAGCCAAATCCTCTCTTTTTGACGCATCTATTCTTGAATATTTAAGAGCTGAATCCGCAAATTCCCATGCTTTTTCAAACTGTACGTAAACATTTTGCGCCTCTTCGCCCTTGTTTTGATTCTTAAGACTGTGATACAATCCATTCAATGCGAACCCATTTTTTGGGAAAATGCTCAAATCCTTTCTATAAACTGCTTCCGCCTTTGCGTTCATTCCCTGGTTAAGGTATAGATCTCCCAAAAGATGTCTTACCGAAAAGAACCAATCCGGTGGTTCATTATAGCTGAGGCCATCTTCAATTTCAACTGCAGCAATCAAAAGTGTTTCTGCTGCTTCAAAATTTCCTTGTTTCTGAGCGATCTCCGCTCGGAGCACATTTGCTGCAATGTCAGCCACTTCCTGTACTGAGTTAATTCCAAATACGGTGATCTTTTCAAGCTCACCGGTTTCCTGTACTGCTACCAGTTTTTCCAACTCACTTTTTGCTGTGGCTTCCTGACCAAGGTTGATGTATGCCATGCCCCTGGCAAAAGCCCACAAGCTGGTCAGGTAAGGATACTGCTCGTCCGGTGCCTTAAGTGCCAGGATCTTTTCCCATTGCTCAAACTTCACCAGCACATTGTAAGGAATTGTCATGAAATGCTGGGTAGTCTCGAATCCTGGCTCAGACAAGAGCGACTTATCAATCGTTTCTACCATTCGTAAGGATGCATCGATAGCAAGTGCTCCTCTACCCTCCAATGCTGCACAGGCAGCGAGGAAGTGATAGTTGTGGTAGTAATAAAGTGGGAATGCGCCCTGTGCTTTGCACTGTGCCGCATAGGCACTGTCTGCTTTCACGGCGCTGATGTTCACTTCCGTCCCTAAATGATAATCTCCTGTATTGATGTACGTGTGAGAAGGCATGTGAACCAAATGTCCTGCTCCAGGTGCCATACTTGTCAGTTTGCTCGATGCTTCTAACCCATCTTCAGGGGTTCCGGAAGCTTCTGTTGCATGAATCATCAGGTGGTTGGCTAATGGGTGATTCGGTGCCAATTCCAACGCCCTGTTAAGCGCCTCCAAAATCTCAGGAGTCCATTCTTTTTCGGGACCACCTTTGTAATCATACAGGTCCCAAGGATGTTGCAACATCAATGCTTCGGCTAGAAACGTCTGCAGGTTTGCATCATTCGGAAGTTGCTTAACAGAAGCCCTCATCACATTTGCTAAATCCTCCAATTGAGGTTCAGCTTTGCCTTCTACGTGCTTCGCTTTCATTGCTTCAATGAGCAATTTCTCCCAGGACTTAAGATCCACATTGGATTGAATAGCTTTTCCTACCGCCCAGAAAACCTCATCCTTAACACTTTCTTCCATGGGTGCATTGTAGTTCGGCCCAAGAGTATAGGCCAAACCCCAATACGCCATAGCAAAGGAACTATCCAATCGAATTGCTTCACGAAAAGATCTTGCCGCTTCTCCATGATTAAAATTGTATGTCAGGATCATCCCCTGAACAAAAAAGCGGTTGGCATCATTCGAGCTGGTTGTAGCATCGATCCAATAGTCCCCCAGATCATCAAATAGTGGTGCTTGAAATTTTACCGGTTGGTTCTTGCATGAGACCAATACGGTCATGGCGATGATGACCCCTACAAGTACGATCATCAATTTCGCCCAAAAGTTAACTAGTTGTTTCATTCTACTACTTCGTTTGTGTGACGATGCAAAACTGAAAACAACCAATCATCTAACTTTTAATATGAGATAGACAATAGGTGGACCGATTCTCAAAAGGAGGTGAACATTACGTAAACATCTAGGCAATTTCGTTCAGGAAATCGTTCAAATTTTGCTCTGAGGGCAGATTTAGCTTTTTCTTGAGTCGGTAACGAGCTGTCTTCACACTTTCAGGTGAAATGCCAAACATCTCGCTCAATTCTTTGATTGAAAAGTTCATTTTTACAAG
>JANQST010000062.1 GCA_028279155.1 Cyclobacteriaceae bacterium | reverse complement strand
GAACAGGAGGGAATACCAGAGGGTAGCGATGTAATCCAAACCATTAACCGATTGGTTGCTGAACTGAACTCGAAAGAGTTTACAGATGAGGATGAAGCTTTTGCCCTCAAGTGTCTTGTTCATTTGATTGGAGACATCCACCAACCCTTACATGTAGGTAATGGTGAGGATAGGGGAGGAAATAGCGTTCAGCTTGAATATTTCTGGCAAAACTCAAACCTACACCGTGTATGGGATAGCGGAATTATCGATAACCAGCAATACAGCTATACGGAGTATGTTGAATGGATAGATCACGCCACAGTATCACAGCTAGAAGCCTGGAAGTCTCTGGATGTGATGGATTGGGCGAAAGAATCAAAAGAACATCGGGATCAGTGCTACAAGACCTTACCTGAGAACATGAAGTTGAACTACCGTTACAATTTCGATAACATCGATTTGGTTAATCAACGCTTACTTCAAGCAGGATTAAGGTTAGCAGGAGTTCTTAATAAGATATACGGCTAAAGGATAGTGAGTCGCAATTTGTTTGCGGCTTGTTCCAGGTCGACCAAAGCTTCAATCGCAAGAACTGTTTCATTGGAAACCTTTAGGATCTTTGCCGTCTGGTGAACAGTTTCTCTTTCTTCAGGCGCATATTCACCGTCGGCACTTGACATTCTAATTGCATCATAGATCAGTAACTTGTTGAAGTTGCCGAAGGATTTCGTATTAAAAGAATAAAATATTTCTTCAAGGTCAGCAGATTCAAAATCAAACTCCTCCCATTGCGCTACAATCTCTTCATCAATTCCGATTTCCTCTGCGCATTCGATGGTGAGCCACTCAAGCTCAGGATCAGAGACTTCTCCATCCGAGCCTGCGATCGTCAGGAGAGCGAAACCATATTCTTTCCAGGAATCTTTGGGAACCATGCTGATCCCATAGAAATTTGGAGCGACGTTTAAAATATCATTAGTCATTTCGGTGATTTTTAAATTTGCAGTTTCAATTTATTCCTTTTTTCTAAAAATGAGCAACTTGCGGCTTCAATAAAAATTGAAGTAAGGCTAAATAAAGTGGTGTTTACGAAAGAAGACGAGAAGATAATCGCTGATAAAGGAATCCAACAGGCATCAATCGAACAGGATCTTGATAGGTTCAAAAATGGGTATTCTCCCATTGACCTAAATCGTCCTGCGACAATTGGAGATGGAATCTTTCAGCTATCACTTGGGGATCAAAAACGATTGGAAAACCTGTATGCTGGTTATGAAGGGAAAGTTCAAAAATTTGTTCCGGCGTCTGGTGCAGCTTCGAGAATGTTCAAAGAATTGCAGGAGTTCAGAAACAATTATACTGGTGGTCAAGGAGCTTATGATGAGCTCATTTCAAACTCGAACAATCCAGTCTTCAATTTTTTTAAGCAACTCGATTCATTTGCTTTTTACTCAGAGCTAAAAAAGTCTTTTGAAGAGCACAATGAAATCACGTTAGAAGAAGCACATTTAAGCCGTAGGTATCTTGAAATTCTCAAAGTCTTGATGGATGAGAGCGGCATGAATTATTCGCAACTCCCAAAAGGGCTATTGAAGTTTCATGATTATGACGGATTAGCTAAAACACCGCTCGAAGAACAGATAGTTGAAGGCTGGTCTCATAGAGTTGGAAAGGAACTGGAAATACAGTTCACAGTTTCACCCAATCATTTATCTGAATTCGAAGCGAATGTTGAGAAGGTTCTTGCGAGACTGGAATTCGGAAGTGCTGTTCAAGTAAGTTTTAGTTTTCAAAAATCCAGTACAGACATCATTGCTGTGGATGGATCGAATAATCCCTTTCGAGATCAATTAGGTAACCTACTATTTAGACCTGCGGGACACGGGGCTTTGTTGGAAAATCTGGCAGAACTAGATGCAGACTTAGTTTTTATTAAGAATATCGATAACATTCTTCCGGATCATTTTAAGGATATTTCTGTCCACTGGAAAAAGCTATTGGCTGGAAAGCTTATTGAAACTCAAAACACGGTTTTCGACCTTCTCGACCGGAATGAGAATGGAGAGGATATTACCGAAGAAGCTCTTAAAGTTTTGCCTCTTCTTGGCATTGCAGGAGAAACTCCGAGAGAGCAAGTTGTTGAACTTCTTAATCGTCCGATCCGCGTTTGTGGTATGGTAAAAAATGAAGGTGAACCCGGAGGAGGTCCATTTTGGATAAATACAGATGGTCGGGAAACGCTTCAAATTGTTGAGAGTGCACAGGTTGATTTGTCCAACGGTGATCAGTTGGAAAAACTAAATTCATCGACACACTTTAATCCAGTAGACTTAGTTTGTGGTGTAAAAAATTTTAAAGGGGAGAAATTTGACCTGTTAAAATATAGAGATTTCGAACAAGGATTTATATCGGCAAAATCTTACCAGGGGAGAGAGTTAAAAGCAATGGAACTACCGGGTTTGTGGAATGGTAGTATGGCTGATTGGAATACACTATTTGTGGAGGTTCCCGTTGAAACATTTAGTCCTGTGAAGGGGATAAACGATCTGCTGAAAGAAGAACACCAACCAGCTAACTCCTCAACCAATTGATAGCTTCTTCTTCCGTTTTGCTTACAAAATGGTCATACTTTCTTTTGGTTCCTCCACCCCGTATTAAATATTTGATGGTAAGTTCTTTAGAGGACTCTTTAGTCACGACTGCCCATTTCGATACCCAGCTTTGATCCAGAATATCTCCCGTTCTGATCCAGATTTCTTGAATATCCTTTCCCCATGCATTCTCCATTTCCACATTCACCAATAGGGAAGTGATTCGTGGGTTTGTGATCATCACGCTAAACTCTGTAAAAGCACTCATGAACGTTTCGACTGATGCATCTTTCAAAAATTTCCAATATGCAATACTGTTATTGATGACTTTACTTTCGTACGATTTTGGGGACATGTCTTTTTTGACAAAAGAAGTTGTCCATTTAAGAAGATTAGTGAAAAAAGGATATACTACTGGTCTACAGGGTGAACAATTCAGTTTGAATAAACTGCCTCTTTTATTTTTTCAGGTTCGAACGGTTTATGAAATAGACGGTCGATGAGTTTTTCATCCAATGCCGATTCAAGCTCTGGGTTATACCCGTATCCAGTTAGGATGAAACTTCTTATTTCAGGAAAACCATTTTTTATTTTTTGAATAAGCTCCAGGCCATTCATCAAAGGCATGCGCATATCACTAATCACAACTTTAATTGAGGATTTGTATTCTTCGATTTTCTCTAGCGCTTCGATTCCCGATGAGGCAGTTATTACAGGGAAGTCCTTTTCAAATGTTTTTTCGAAAAGAAATAAATTGATTTCCTCATCATCAACAAAAAGAACGGTATTTCTTTTATTTCCATTCATTTGAACCGATCGCTTAGTTTGAAGAGGACGTTGAACCTTGTTCCTTCAGATGGTTTAGACGTAACACTAATTTTTCCGCCATGATCCTGAATGATACCAAATGAAATTGCAAGACCTAAACCAGTGCCTTCACCTGATGGCTTGGTGGTGAAAAAGGGATCGCTGATTTTTGAGAGATTTTCTTCTGAGATTCCTTCTCCAGTGTCTGTAATTGTAAGCCTCAAGAAACTCAATTTTGCTTTTGTCTCAATGGTAATTGTTCCTTTTGTGGTAATTGCTTGTTCAGCATTCGAAATGATGTTCAATATCGCCTGATGAAGCTTGCCTTCATTACCAATAACTCGAAGATGCTTTGAAGAAGTATATTTTTTTATGACCTCTACTTTGTACTTCAGTTTATGTTGCAGCATCACAAGGCAATTATCAATGATTTGGTGAAGGTCGCACTCCTCCTCCATCGATTCGGAATTTCTACTAAAGTGGCCTAGACTGCTAACTATTTCCGAAGCTCTGTTAACCCCTTCTTCAATGGCCATTATGAATTGCGCATTTTCATCAGATTTTTTAAGGTCTTTGGAAAGCATTCCTACGCCTCCCTTGATAAAATTCAATGGGTTATTTATTTCGTGGGCCACTCCCGCTGACATTACACCTAGGGAAGCCATTTTTTCTGCCTGAATGAGTTTCTTGGTTGTAGATTTTAGATCTCTCATTGATTCATTCAGCATTTTATTCTTTTTAGCTAATGTTTCTCTGAATAGGAAAGTGAAAACAGCAACAATAATGAATACAAACAATGTGGCAAGAAGTCCATGTGCCACTTCGAACCCAGGCAATAGTGTATTTTCAGTGAATCCGTAAGAAGTCAATGGCCACATAATGACTAGTGCTAATGCCGACAATACCATGAAGATATATCTATCACGAATCGGACGATAGAAAAAGGCTAGCAATGGAGGAATAACAAATTCTGCCATTGCCGGAGAAAGCCCACCACCAGTATAAAACACTTGAATGAAAAACGCAGTGAAGGCGGTAACAATTGAAAGCCTAAAGAGGAGAAGCAATTGCTGGGTGAAAAAGGATGAAACTCCATAAATCACGAAAAGCAGGAAAACTATTATTCCCTTCTCGCTGATGTGTGTAGCTCCTGCGATGTAATAGAAACAACTAAACCCCAACGTAGAGGCATAAGCTGATATCATCAACAGTAGATAGAACCTTTGTTGATCCTTATCTCTGCGAGTAGGTTTCACTTCCATTAGGCGATGGTTAAGCGGTATTAACACTAAAGATACGAATGATCTTTTGGAGACCGTCTTGTTGACGACACAAAAGTTTGAATTTGAAAGAAATAATAAGCATCGGTCAGTTTGAGCGGTTTAATAACATATGAAGCTAATGGTAGTAGCTATTTGCTTTATCCTATCATTTAATGGTCACGCTCAAAGCCTCAATGGATTTGACCTTAAAGGGTCGTTGATTCCTAAAAGTCAGATTTTGAGAGGAGGCCCGCCACGAGACGGCATTCCATCAATTGACAGTCCAGCATTTGTTTCGTCGGAGAAAAGTGATTTTAGCGATGAAGCCCAGGTTCTCGGAGTTCACTTCAATGGAATAGCTAAAGCATATCCTATAGGTATTTTGAATTGGCATGAAATAGTTAATGACAAGTTTGAAGAGGAACTAGTATCCGTCACCTATTGCCCATTGTGTGGTAGCGGGATGGCATACTCAGGTGAGATCGATGGTAAAAGAACCACATTTGGTGTTTCCGGTCTTTTGTTCAACAGTGATGTGCTGCTTTATGATCGAAGAACAAATTCGTTGTGGTCTCAAATTTTGAATAAGGCTGTAACAGGAGAAATGAAGGGGACAACATTAACACGGATAAACACACAAAGAACCTCTTTGGGTGCATGGAAAAAACTTCACCCTCAAACGCAGGTATTAAGTGCCAATACGGGATTTCAAAGAGATTACCAACGGACTCCATATGCTGGATATGATCAAAGTAATTCACTTTACTTTCCTGTCGCCAACAAAAATGATGTATTACATGCCAAGGAATGGGTATTAGGAGTAGAAGTTGATGGAAAATTCAAGGCTTATCCAATCAAAGAATTAGTGGGATTAAGGGAGAGAAGACTTGAAGATACAATTGGCAACCAAAAAATCATTCTCACCTGGGATCAAACTGTGGAAAATGTAGAAATAAGAGATGCTTCTGGAAATGAGCTGATAAGTATTCAGCTATTTTGGTTTGCCTGGTATGCCTTTCACCCTGACTCAGAAGTTTGGAGCTTGTATTGAGCTTCCTTTTTCTTCGTCCAACGGATTAGGTTCTTAACAAAATCGTGTACCTCCATTATTTCTTCAGAAGGTTTTTCATAATCGGAATGAAACTTGAATAATGTGAACATACTTCCCGAAAGCAGTTCTATCCGGATAGAAATTTCATGCTCTTCGCTTGTATTTTTAAATGAGCTGGAGTATTCACTTACAAACCGAGAATGAATAATCAACTTCTTCGCATACGAAAGTGATTGCCTTTCCAACTCAATGACGTTATCGATGAAGTCGAATTTCTTAGTAATGAGGTTGACAGTAAATATCATTTTCTTGGAAAAGTACTTATGACGTACAAACAACCCGGCAAACCCAAGTATGATTGTTAACCATGCCAAGAAGGAGTTGAATAAAAACAATGGAGCAGCGACAATCAAAATGATAAATGTCACAACAATTATGCTTATGTATTCGGTGGCTCGTTTGAATACGATAATCCTATCCTTTTTTTTGTATTTGTACCCGTTGTCTTCAAGAAGGCGAATAGCTTTTTTACTTAGCAGACGTTCTTTCACATCAATTGTTTTAATGAAACCATAATTAGGCTTAGGTTGGAAGTCTAATTTATTGACATAGCTAAGTTTCAATCATGAAGTTATTACATTCTGAAATAATTTGATGATTCTAGCCCAATTTAGTTTGCATTAAAACAATCTTAATACCCAGTTCGATTAAGCTAGCCGCTTACCATTTCCAGGTCGATGGTTCTTCGATCAACATCAGTTTTAGCCACTAAAACTTTCATTTTATCACCTAGAGTAATGATTTTCTTATTGCGACGGCCGATAACCCGAAATGTTTTTTCATCAAAGTCATACATGTCGTCGGTTAAATCTGTTAATCTGATCATTCCTTCACATTTCGTCTCGATTATCTCAACAAAAATTCCCCATTCTGTGACGCCTGAAACAATTCCCTCGAACTCCTGACCCAACATGGTTTGCATAAATTCTACCTGCTTGTATTTGACAGAGGCTCTTTCTGCATCTGCAGCTCTTTTTTCACGCTCGCTACTGTGGAGGCATAATGACTCGTAATCTTCTTTGCTAGGAGACTTACCATTATCAAGGTAATGCTGAAGCAGTCGATGTACCATCACATCAGGATACCTACGTATCGGGGAGGTAAAATGTGTGTAATGATCGAAAGCCAATCCAAAATGTCCCCGAGCATCTGTGGTGTATTTTGCTTTGGCCATTGACCTGATAGCCAGGGATTCTAGTACATTTTGCTCTGGTTTACCCTCAATACTTTCCATCAGACTGTTTAGACCAGATGAAATGTTCTTTTTGATATCTATTTTGTGACCAAACCTGGAAGCAAAAGAAGCGAACGTACTTAGTTTTTCGGGATCGGGATCATCATGGACACGGTAAACAAATGTTTTACTTCCTTCTTCTTTTCCTTTTTCCTTCCACTTGAATATATGTCGTGCCACTTCTTTGTTTGCCAAAAGCATAAATTCCTCGATCATCTTGTGTGCGTCTTTTCGCTCTTTTGGGATCACTTCAAGTGGCTTACCATCTTCATCCAGGCTAAACTTAACTTCAACGGTTTCGAAATTGATGGCTCCTTGTTCAAAGCGTCTATCTCGAAGCTTTTTAGAAATGTTGTTCAAGGCTACGATCTCTTTCGTGAAATCACTTTCCAAACCTTCAATCCTTTCCTGAGCCTCCTCGTAGGTAAATCTCCGATCTGATTTAATGATGGTTCGTCCGAACCATTTTTTGGAGATTTTACCATCCGAATCCATTTCAAATATGGCGGCAAATGTTAGTTTTTCTTCATTTGGCCTTAGTGAACATAACCCATTCGAAAGTCTTTCGGGAAGCATCGGGATGGTTCGGTCTACGAGGTAAACCGAGGTAGCCCTATCTACTGCTTCTTTATCTAACAGGGTATCTGGTTCTACGTAATGAGAAACATCTGCAATGTGTACACCTATCTCGAATTTTCCTTTTTCTATTTCCTTAATGGACAATGCATCATCAAAGTCTTTGGCATCATGTGGATCTATCGTGAAGGTTGTTACATCACGTAAATCTTTCCGTTTTTTAATCTCTTCTTCAGTGATCAAATCAGGAATTTCATCCGCTGCTTTTTCTACTTTTTTGGAAAACCTAAATGGCAATCCAAACTCAGCCATGATGGAATGAATTTCAGCCTCATTTTCTCCAGCCTGACCCAATACTTCTATTACCTCACCCATTGGGCTTTTGCTCGAACGGTCATGCCATTTTGTGATTTTGACCAGGACTTTGTCATTGGGTTTTGCTTTCCCGATTTTCTCAGGATAGACAAATACATCAAAATGGATGTTTCGACTATCTGGTACGACGAATGAATACTTATTTGATACTTCAATTCGCCCGACAAACTCTTCTCTTTCTCTTTTTAAGATACTTATGACCTTTCCTTCAGGACGAAACCCTCTTCCGGACTCTCTGGTGATCATCACATTCACTAAATCACCATGAATAGCAAATTTTAAATCTGCTGTTTTGACCCAAATGTCATCCTCGCCATCCGGAGTTAGGATGTAAGCAAAATTGGGATTTACATGATCTACTTTCCCTTGAATATATTCTGATTCAGCGTTGCTGACATATCTTCCGTCACTTAAACGACGTATCTTCTCTTTACTTTCCAGCCCAAAAAGTTGACTCTTCAAAAAGTCCTTAGACTTTCGGTCCTGAATGTTCAATTTTCTTATAATATCTCTGTAGCTGTATGCATTTCCATCGTTCACTGAAAACAGTTGATGGAGCTTAGCTTTTATTCTTTTTATTTGATTGGGTTCATGTTTTCTATGACCGGGCGCTCCTTTGAGCGCTTTCTTTCTTCTTCTATTCATTTGTAATTTTCATTCTACCCATTTTCAGGTATGGGTAATGCCCGATTTTGATCCGGGCTCATTAAATTATTTTTATTTGATCCGGGGCGATCAGTGGCAAGTTGTTTAGCCGGAGGTAAAGCTGAGCTGTTGCCACAACATCTCGTTTGCAATATTCTTCAATTCTTTTCAAACCATTGTTATCCTCATAATATGTTTTCGTCACCATGGATCCATCAATGTCTTTCTTGGAGGAGGGAATCTCAAAGATGGTGGTTAGTAGATCCAGGGAAGTGAAGCTTTTCCAATCACCAAATTTCCACAGCTCCATGGTATCAAGGTGATTGACTTCCCAGGGTTTTTTTCCACTCATATTTAGTGACCATGGAATTTTTATATCATTGATCAACATGCGCCTGCACAGGTAAGGAAAATCAAATTCTTTTCCATTGTGGGCACATAGCTTTAAGTTGTCTTGATCAAACTTACCTTCGACGAAATTTTTGAACTCGATGAGCAACTCTTTTTCATTGTCATTCGAGAGTGCTTTAACCCTCAAAGCCAGCTCACCTTTATTTTCATGATAAATCGCCATCCCAATAACAATGATTTTACCGAATTCAGGATAGATTGCAGCTCTGTCGGTGTAAAGTTCTTCCGTAGGTTTTTCCTCTGGGTTCCTGATGAAGCCAGCCTTTCGTTCCCAATGACTCCTTAGTTCAGGGGATAGATTTTCAATGTTTTCATTGCCTGAAACAGTTTCAATATCAATGATTAAAAAGTCCTGAGTTAATTCTCGCATCAATCGTGTAAGATACCTTGCAAATCCAACTCCGCAATTGTGGTGAGATTCTCTTCGATGATAGAATCAGGTAGAAAAATAAACTTTTTATCGAACACTTGTCCATCGATATAATAACTAACCCAGTATTCATTGTTTAAATGAAAGACTGATTCATCAATGGTTTCTATCAAAGCAAACTCACGTGATTCCACATATGGAATAACATGACGAAGAACGGATGTTTTCTGTTTCTCAGATTGAGACTCTCCGTACCCTCGAGAGGTGACCATTACATTCTCAATTTTTTCAAGACTTCTATTCAAGAGATAGGCCCTCCATCCATCGATTTCCTTGCAGATTGCTACATGAACATCTTTGACGGGAACAAAATCAATGTCTTTCTTCATACCAATTCCATCTCAAAAACAACTTCGAGGTTCTTTTTCAACTTCATTTCAACTTCCTCCATGTTCATTTCTTGTCCAAGTTCTTTTTGTAACGATGTGACAGCCTTGTCCTGAATTCCACAAGGAACGATGTAGTTGAAGTATTCGAGGTTTGTATTTACATTGAATGCAAACCCATGCATTGTCACCCATCTACTGGATTTAACTCCTAAAGCACAAATCTTTCTTGCCTTTTGGTTGTCTTCCCAGTCAAGCCAAACCCCCGTCAAGCCATCAAGACGACCAGCGGTGATTCCATAATCCTTCAAAGTCAAAATAACTGCTTCTTCAAGAAATCTTAGGTATTTGTGAATGTCAGTAAAAAAGTGATCAAGATCCAGGATTGGATAGCCAACGATTTGACCGGGACCATGATAGGTAATGTCTCCGCCACGGTTGATTTTGTAGAAAGAGGCCTCTTTTTCTCTTAAAAAACCTTCATTGGCAAGCAAATGGTTTTCATCCCCACTTTTCCCCAAAGTGAATACATGTGGGTGGTAACAGAAAATAAGGTGATTTTCTGTTTCTACTTGTTCATGCTTAGGCAGCTTTCGGTTTTCAATCTTTTGATCTACCGTTTTCTTAAAAATTTCTTCTTGAAAGTCCCATGCCTCTTTGTAATCTTTAAGGCCTAAATGAATATAATGAGTTTGCTTGCTCACTTATCTTTCGAGTTCAATGTATGTTTCTAACAATTCAACCTCTCCATCTGGTTCAATTGTGTAGTTTTTAATGTTGGCTGGAACCAGCAATACTTCACCTAAAGTTATGCTTTCGCCCGCAATTGTGGCCGACCCCCCAACTCCAATGTAGATCTTGAAACAATCCAACGCAGATCGGTCCAGTTCAATTTTTTTATCCAGCGACAGTTTGTTGGTGGTGAAAAAAGGAGTGGATAAGATCGAACTGGTTGAATTACGGATGTCCTTGAATGGTGTTTTATAGTTTTCGTAGAAATTAAAATCAATTGCTTCAAGGGCTTCTTCTACATGTAGTTCACGTTTGTTGCCTTTCTTATCTACCCGGTCAAAGTCATAGATTCGGTATGTGATGTCTGAGGTCTGTTGAATTTCGGCAAGCATCAATCCGGCACCTATCGTGTGAACTCTCCCTGCTGGTAAAAAGAAAACATCATGTTTGTTTACTTTTTCTTGGTTAAGAATATCCATCAACTTACCGGTTTGGAAGTAATGGAGATATTCTTCCTTCGTGATTTTTCGATTAAACCCTGAGATTAGAGATGCATCATTGTCAGCCTGAAGAATGTACCACATTTCGGTTTTTCCGAAACCTTCATGACGTGATTCAGCCAATGTATCATCCGGGTGGACTTGGATAGAGAGGTCTTCCTTAGCATCGATGAACTTGATTAATAAAGGAAACTCTCCTCCAAACTTTTCAATTATCTTATTCCCGAGTAATTCAGATGGGAAGTCCTTAATTAAATCTGTAATTAAGAATCCCTTTAGCGGCCCATTCGCTACTTCTGAAATATTTCCTTCTACTCCAGAAAGCTCCCATGTTTCACCACAATTCGCAAGTGTTCCAAAGTCTTTACCGAGGATGGTCTTAATTTTTTGACCACCCCAAATTTTCTCTTTGAATATTGTTTTGAACTTTAATGGATATAATTCTGACATTTGCTGAGCTATG
>JANQST010000075.1 GCA_028279155.1 Cyclobacteriaceae bacterium | reverse complement strand
GAGAAATAGCTCGTAATTGCCAGTTCTGTCTGAAGCAAAAACAATCTTAGAATTATCATTGGTCCATGCAGGTCTTTGATCATCACTATTTGAACTTGTGAATTGATCTATGTTTCTTCCATTCGCATCTGCAATAAATATTTCTGTGTCGTTTGAACCCCAATTGTATTCTTCGTACGCCACCTGTCTTCCATCATAAGACCAGGACGCATTGTATTCGTAATTTCTTCTGTCGGTAAACTTTCTGAAGTTAGTAAGGCCAGCATTTGTCAATTCGGCAATTCCTAGCTTCCATCCTCCAAACTTGTAAGTATTGACGATCAGCTTATTGTCTTGAGAAATAGTTACACTGTATTCTCCTCTCCTTTTAACTGATCCTTTATGGAGCAAAGAGGTCTGCTTTGTTTCCAGATCATATACCATGAGGTCTGGAGTCTCTCCAGTATTGAGACCTCCAGGACTTCTAGAAAAAAGAATTCGTGACTGGGATTTAGCTCCCAGGCTCATTACGAAAAAAATTAAAATCAGATTTAATGTTTTCATAAATGGAAATACATAATAAAGCCACCTGAAAAATAAGGTGGCTTTGACTTATGGTCGCTTTTAATTTTTATTCACCCTTTTCAATTCCCTCAATCACACCATCCAAATATGCGTATTGGTTTTCAGGGGCAAGCTCCTTTGCCTTCTTGTAATACTTCAAGGCAAGTTTTTTATTTCCATCTTTCAGATATGCTTCTCCAAGACTATCCGTAAATCCCCAAATAAATTGGTGTTCCTTATTCTTCTCAATATTAAGACTGAATACCTCGATGGCTTTCTTGGTGTCGCCAAGAGCCAAAAGTTGATACCCATATCCATTTAGCTGAAATGCATTGGCCATAGGAATAGCTTCATCCATCAGGTTTTTGCCTTCGTCCACTTTTCCTTGTTTTGCCAGTAGTCCAGCCTTTACTTGAAGATTGCTGAATCCTTTGCTGTTCGCGATCGATTGATCAATCCAGGTCATGGCCTCTTCAAGGTTTACATCATTTTGCAAACAATAATTAGCTGCCTGCATGAGTCCTCTCCAGCCAAAACCAGCTGGACCTTTTAATTCAGCTCTTGCATTTTCCACAACGATTGAAGGAACATCAAATTCGATGTTGAATGGTACCTGCATGTTGTCCCATCTAAGAACACCAGTAACATCGTTTCCATCTCTGTTGACAAAATCATAGCTAAGCCATTCCTGCTGATCAATTTTAGTTGGCTTCACATCAGCCATAACCACCAATTCGTTCTCTGCAGGGTAAACAGTTCCCCAAGATTGTGAATACTTTGAAAGAAGAATTTTGAAATTGTTCTCGTTTTCAGGTAGAATAAAAAATCCATATGTTCCTGCTTTTACCTCTTGTCCCTCAACCTTCGCATCATGCGTAAAGGAAATGGTCGTGTTTTCATTTGCCCCTGCACGCCAAATGTTTCCATAAGGAACCTGTCCACCCCAAATCGCTCTACCTTTCACTCCCGGGCTATGGTATGTGATGGTCACATCTGATATTCCTACACGTTGAGAAACAGATGCATACTGGCTTGGCCTTGGGGTCGTAATGTTTTGGGCCTGGAGCTGAAACATAGCTACCACAAATCCAAGAATTGTTAATAAGATCTTTGTTTTCGAAATTTTCATTAGCCTCTCGTTTATTGTTTTTAAGATTTCGTTGAGAGATCAAAATTGTAGTGTGTGGTAACCTTATAAAAAGAAGAAGTGATCAACTGTTGATTTTGTGATCAACTGCCTGAATTGTCAAGATAAGCCTGAACATTTTCCTTAAATCCCCGACCTGAGATTACTTCAGAACTATTTTTCAGCTTGAATTTGTATTCATTGTTGGTCAAATAATGGCACGACTTAATGTAACGCGTATTGATAAGATAGCTGCGATGGACTCTAATAAATTCTTTTGGGTCGAGCTCTTCGGCCAATGCATTCATAGTGCTTCTATAAAGATATTTTTTATCATCTAACTTCAATTCAATGTAATTTCCATTAGCTTCCAAAACGTAGATCTCATCGGTCCTAACAGAGATTTCTCTACCTTTTTCCTTGATTTCAAAAAGCCGCCTGAATTGATTGTCCTTCTTTTCGATTTGATTCAAGAGTGCAAATACTTTTTTATTGATTTCTGCAGATTCTTTTTGTTCTATTCGCTCTTTTGCTAATTGGATCGCATCATTAAACCTGTCTTTGTCCAATGGTTTTAGTAGATAATCCACTGCATGGACATCAAATGCTTTCAAAGCATATTGATCGTAGGCAGTAGTGAAAATGATGTACGGAATATTTTTGGATCCTAGTTTCTTTATCACGTCAAAGCCACCAAAATCAGGCATTTCCACATCAAGAAAGATCAAGTCGGGGCTTTTCAACTTGATTAGATCAACAGCTTGAGTACCACTCTTCGCTTCCCCAATTATTGTGACAAATGAATGATCCTCAAGAAGAGTTTCTACTTTTTTCCTGGCTAAAAATTCATCGTCAATAATCGCAGCTGTAATGGGCATATGTAATTATTCTTTTGTGAGAGGTAATCTTATGATGGCTGTACAGCCTTCTTCCTTATTGTTTTCAATTTCGAACTCACTGGATTTTCCATACAACTGCGATAGGCGTTTTGTTACGTTCTGAAGTCCAATGCCGTAGTTGTGTTTCGCCTTTAATCCAGCTCCATTGTCTGTTACGGTAAGTTCCAAGAGCGGTGAAGGATATTGAGTTCCATTGAGAATCTTTGACGCTATTTCAATTTTTCCATCTTCAGCTTTAGTTGCAATCCCATGTTTGATTGCATTTTCAACCAAGGGCTGCAAAATAAGGGTGGGCACCTCATCTTCTAGGGATCTTGGATCGATCTGGTAGGAGATAGTTAATCGATCACTAAATCTTTCCATCTCGATTGAGAGGTAGTTCTCAAGAAACGAAATTTCCTCTTGCAGTGTGACAAACTGTTTTTCTTCTTTTTCAAGTACACCACGCAACAAATCTCCAAAACGAGAAATCATTTTTTGAGCAGCCGATTTATCAATGTCGATCAATGATGAAATTGAATTGAGGGTATTGAAGAGAAAATGAGGACGAAGCTGAGTCATTAAAGCATTTAACCGTGCATTAGCCAGCTCCTTCTCTTTGTCAATCAATCGTTGATTGTTGATAGCTGCAATGAATATTCCAACTACAATCCAATAAAAGATCAAACTTGAAATTACACCTGCTCCAAAAGAGCGAAGCCTCCAGAATCCAAAGAAACCTGAAAATGCATTGTCTGAATAAAGCGAGTAAATGAAGTTATATGAAGCAATAGTTGTAGCTCTATGAATAAGTGCAATCACTAAACTTATGAGTGCTACCGCAATGACTTTTTTTGTTCTCTCTTCTTTCTGAATTAAATACATCGCTGAAGTAGCTGCGAATGGTGTTAGCAAGACCAGAATGATAAAATTGATTGCATTACTCGCAGAAATCGAAAACCAACTGAATTCGTACTGGTAGTTCGCAATGAGGTAGCTCAAAAATTCCTGCATTGTCAATAACGCAGCAATGACCAGCCCAAAGAAAAAAAGATATCCAAATGGGATTGGTAACGTACGGTATGTGTAGTAAATCCTGATAGCAGCGAGTTTATTCGAAGTAAAATTAGACTTAATATTGCTTGTCAGTGTTTAGAAAGTGATAAACTGCCACTTCTGTGATAATACCTAAAAACAACCAAATGAGAAATTCCAACTACTTTTTCCTACTGATTTTGCTTTCATTTTGTTCTACTCCAGCCAAAGAACAAGATTCCACCAGCGAAGAAGAAGATGACCTTACCTACATGGAACTTTATAATATGGTTACCCTTGAAACAGGTGAACGAATCGAGTGGCATGGTGAGGAACTTGATAAAAATGCCACTGAATTATTAACGATCTCAGAAGGCGAACCCTGTGGTGAGAACGATTGTGGAAAAGCAATGTTCATTGAAAATTCAGGCGATGAACAAGTACATGTAGTAATTCAGGCTCCATTTCAGATAGAAGATGTTTCAAGCCATTTAGCTACCAAATACAGCATTCCAGCAAACAGTAAAATAGCTATTGGATGTTCTCACCTTTGCTACGAAGGAGAAGCATATCTATTTGAAAGAAGGATTGTAGGCGCAAGAACAGGTGATCAACCCTTCGGGGAATGATCAATTCCTAAGACGGTTAGCTCGTTCCAGGAATCCCTTTCCTATTAGGTCTCTCATTACGTGAGGTCCATTTTTAATGATCTCAATAGAGCTGTCTACACCTATTTTCTTCAAGATTGCATGTCGTTGTTTGGCTGCATTCATCCAGTAGGTGTCTTTATCACCAACTACAAATTGCACCTTCACTCCCTTCAGTTTACTGAGCTCTGACTCATTAGTAGTTCCTGGATTTCCTGCCATACCAGTAATACCGGTAATGTATTCGGGTACCTCCATAGCCAAACTAAAAATGGAAGAACTATTGGCGCTGAAGCAGACTGTGTGGAACTTATTATCTTCTACTTTGTATTTTGAGCGAAGGTGTTGCATAAAGGCCTTTATTTCTTCAACCCTCCTTGTAGCATTGTAAATGCGGTAATCGATCAGGATCCAGCCATATGTGTCTTTGGTTCCTCTCCAATAAAAACTTTGATCATCTTTCTCTTCAACTTCTGAGGGGCCAATGAGAACAGGGTAGGTTTTGGAGGGATCAAAATCATTGGGAAGCTGCACGCCATATCTCAGTTTTTTACCTTCAAATTCGAATTCTGCAAATTCACGATTACCTGCCGTGCAATTAGACAAAATAAGTAGTAGTGAGAATGCAGATAATAGACCTTTCATTTTTTTCATTTTTTTTAAATTCAAATGAGTGGGAGATTTTCAGGAATATCAACACGACTGTGCTGGAGCGTTATTTATGTGATGAAAACAAAAAACCTGTAGCTATTCACTACAGGTCACCCTAATTAGTCCTGCATGGACGGTCATATCTGACTTAACCCACCATCTACTTCCAGTTCTACTCCATTCACATATGATGCATCGTCTGAAGCAAGGAATAATACTGCTTTTGCCAGCTCATCTGCAGCTCCAAATCTTCCTAGCGGAACTTGCTGTGCAAAACCGGCACCCATCTCTTCAACCGCTTCTTGTGGCATACCCAGTTTTCCATAAATCGGCGTTTCGATCGGGCCAGGGGCAACACTTACGGTCCTGATTCCGCGCTCTTTCAATTCACTTGCCAATACTCTGGATAGTGATCTGAAGGCAGCCTTGGTCGCTGTGTAAACACTGGTTCCATCAAATCCCTTCTGATTCACAATCGAAGTATTTCCAATAATCACCGCTCCATCGTTCAAATGCGGAATGGCTTCTTTGATCAAAAAGAATGGCCCCTTCACATTTGTATTGAATTGCGAATCAAAAAACTCCTCTGTAATGTCACTATGAGGTCCGAAATAGGCTACTCCTGCATTGGCAAAAAGAATATCTATCTTCCCATAGGCAGAAACAGTCTTTTCAACGACTTCTTTAGTTTTCGAAATATCTGCAGCATCTGCAAGAATGGCGGTAACATCTCCACCAATTTCAGTCACTGCTTGATCAAGCGCTTCTTGCCGGCGTCCGGTTATGACGACCTTAGCACCTTCTTGGACAAATAATTTGGCTGTAGCAAGCCCAATTCCGCTATTTCCACCGGTAATCAGTGCTACTTTGTTATTAAGTTTTCCCATTTGTAATTTATTTGAAACGATTAGTTCAAATGAGAACGTGATTTTGGAATAATCGTTCCAAATAAAATAAAAAACTTATAAAATACTTAGAATCTCTTCAGTAACGCCTTCTAAATCAGGTTCAAGCATGGACGTGACACGTAATCCCTGCAAACTAGAAAACAGATATAGTGCGAGGGTTTTTGGATCTTTGTGAGCACTGATTTCACCCAATTGTTGCGCACCTTCAATCAATGCAGCAAATGAAGCAACTACACGCTCCTTATTTTCAACCAGAAAATCCTTGATTAGTGGTTCTTCTGCGCTTAGCTCTGAAGTGCAGCTGGTAAGCATACATCCTTTTTGATCACCAGCCTTTATATCATCACTTATTCCATAGAATAAGGCAACAATAGCTTCTTTAGGGGATTTAGCTTCTGAGAACGTTTCTCGTAAACGATCGTTTTGACTTGACTGGTAGTGTTTCAATGACTCTTCAAACAGCTGAAACTTATCGCCAAAGGTGTTGTAAATGCTTGATCGGTTCAATCCGGTGGTATCAACCAAATCTTGCATGGACGTACCATTATAGCCTTTTCTCCAAAAAAGGTCTGTGACATTTCGCAAAACCTCATTGCGATCAAATAATACGTTTTTAGGCATCTTTCAACCCTAAGTTAATCAATATTGAAACAAACGTTTCAGATAATAGATAGTTCAAAAAAAATCCCATACCCTCCTAGAGGTATGGGATAATCAATTAAGTATTTAACCCAGAATTATACCTTTTCTTTAGCTTCAATCCTTTTTGTAAGGAAAAAACCTACAACCAATCCCAATCCACCAAAAACAAATAGCATTGAAGGAATGGCAACTTCATCGTCTATTCGGAGATACGTACTCAAAAGCTCTCCCATCAGGATCCCAATACCAATTCCTATAAAGAGCAAAGCGATGTTTAATATGAATTTAGCAATGGAAAAGTTTGAAGGTTTTGTTGCAAAAAGTGAAGCATCCACTCCTTTTTCAATCAATGCCAGCCTTTCTCTGTTTCTACTCGTTAGAAAAACGTAGGCTATTCCGAAGATGGTTGCGAACAGGGATAAAAATCCTATAAGAGGTTCCATATAATTTATTTTGTTACAATTTGATTTCGGAAAGATTGACTACAGGTTGTCTGCGCAGGTTACAAAAAATTTCACTTTTTGTAACTTGACAGAGCCTCATGTAGTCTAAAACCCAAAATGTGCATGAAGAGCGACGCTGAATTGATAAAAAGGACTCTTGAGGGCGAGTGGCGAAACTACGCTGTATTGGTTCGCAAGTACGAATCTAAAATTTACAGCTACGTATACTTCATGGTCAAGAACAGAGAAGACGCTGAGGAGATCACACAGGATACATTTATCAAAGCCTACAGGGCTCTGAGATCATTTCGCGGCGAAGCTTTATTTTCCACCTGGTTGCTCCGAATAGCGCATTTTGAATGTTTGACTTTGTTCCGACGGAAAGTTCCAACGAAAGTGACAATCGAAAGTCTGGATCAAAAAGAGGGAAGTCGGGAAAATGATCCTGTAAAAGACCTCTATTTGGCAGATAGAAATTCGATCTTAGCTGCAGCGTTAAATCAGTTGAAACCCGATGAGAGAAGCGTGATTACTATGTTTTACTACAATGAACTATCCATCCAGGAGACGACAGAGGCTACCAACTTATCGGAATCAAACGTGAAGATCTTGCTGCATCGAAGCAGGAAAAAATTATTGAAGATCTTAAAGAGTATGGGTGTAAAAGAAATATTGGCATGAAATCAAAAGACGAACAAGAAGATCAGTTGCTCAAAGATTTCTTCAAAAGGAGTGAAATCAGGCCAACCATTGACATCACCGAACAGGTAATGCAGCGGATTGATGCTTCTTCCGAAGTGTTTGAATATCGTCCAATTATCAGTAGAAAAATGTGGGTGGGTTTAATCAGTGCTTTTCTGTTGCTTATCACCTTCCTGGCATTCCAGACTGGTGAGATTACCTATCAAGCTCCTGTATTGTTTGAAGATTTTAATTCATTTATCACTAAGCTAAGTGCCAGTCTTGATTTCAAGATTAGCTTGCCTGAGTTACCTAAAATTCCTTCAACATGGACAATGGTACTTGTGGCAATGAATGTGATAGGTGTTTACTTAATCATCAGCTATCGATGGTCTCGAGGAATGTTCAAATAACGTTCGGTAATTCTACTTTCTCTTAACCCCTTTTATAGCTTCAGCAGTCCACGGATCATCCGGCCAGAAGTGCTTGGGGTAGCGTCTTTTTAGCTCTTTACGAACCTCGAAATAGGTGTCATTCCAGAAATTGTTAAGATCTGAGGTGATTTGAACAGGCTTGAATCCCGGTGAAAGCAAGTGAATCAGCAGTGGTGTTTTTCCCTCATTGATCGTCGGAGTTTCAGCCATTCCAAACAACTCCTGAATTCGTGCCGCCAGGACAGGCGGTTCACCATTGGATCGATACATCACCTGAATCTTTGATCCACTTGGCACTTCCAGTTTTGAAGGTGCATATTGATCTAATTGTTGTTGTTTCTCAAAAGCCAGATGATGGTGCAATACTTCTTTCAAATTGATCTTTTTAAGATCTTGAGGTTTTTTCACATCATTCAGATAGGGCGAGAGCCACACGCGATTCGTCAGAAGCAGGCTTTCCATGCTTACTTCAGGCCATTCTTCACCCATTCGCCATTTTCTTAGACTAAGTACACGGTTTTGCCATTGTTCGACCTCTTCATTCCAGTCCAGCAACGTTGCTCCCTCCTTTTGGATAGCTTTTGAGATCGCTTCCCCTAAATGTTCCGGATCAGGATCAGGGAGTGGATCTGATTTCAATACAATGCTTCCGATCCGCATATCCCTGGATGCGACAAGTCCACCGTCTTCAGTATCCCACTCAATGACTTCCATTTCCTTGACTCTCGGCGCCAGGTCTTTGGGGTTGAGTGGAGAAGCGAGGAAGATCTTACCCATTCCGTCCCGTGCATCCAGATTAGCAATTGCCAGCCAGGACTCGTGCGCCAGATCGTCCTTGTGGCCTGCCATTGCAATGCGTCCATTCGCAAGTTTGAATTGCGCGTTGTTTCCCGGTCGAGCAAAAGCTATTCGCTCAGGAAAT
>JANQST010000052.1 GCA_028279155.1 Cyclobacteriaceae bacterium | reverse complement strand
TTTCTCAGCATTTCGGCCACCCAATTCGATGAGCCGCAGCATTTTGTTAAGGCCGCAACCGCATCGTCATAATTCAATTGGTTTAGTTCTTCTAAAGTCATATCGGTTAATCAATTGTTCCCCATAATCTCAATCTACTGATTCCTCCATCCGGGAATATACTCAAGCGGACGTGTGTAAACGGTCCGTGGTTCTCTATTTCTTTATCAAAAAGATGTTCATGATGTGCCTCCAGTTTCGACTGGGGCAATAGCGTTCGCCATTTCATGCCATCCGTTTCGTCTGTCTCTGAAACACATCCTTCTATCATGCAGGAATCCGGGTAGTTCCCTTTGAAATGGTGTGTATCCACCATGACCTCATTGATCTTCCCCTTTTTCGCCAGGCGAATGATCACCCAATCCCGGTTGTTTGGCGTTCGATTTCTTTTGGTTTCCCAGCCATCGCCCATGTTTATTCCCTTACCCGGCATGATCAAATTATCCATGTGGCTGAAAAACATGTCATTGCAAAGGATAGATTTACCTCCATTCACCGCTGCAGCCAGGTCCAAAGACTCAGATGAATTCCTCTGATCCCAGTTGATCTTTACTTCTCCGTACACTTTAAGTCTTGCAACACCTCCGTCCGGATAGATGTGGAGTTTCACATGGGTATAAATTGAATCGTCAGGTATCTCGAAGAAATGCTGGCTTCCTGGTTTCAGGTTGGACCGTGACAAGATCCACTTCCAATCGGCTCCATCGGCATCTTCGTTTTTACTAAAGCATGCTTCAATAGCACATTCAGGCGGGTGATTGCCTAAAAAATGATTGGTATCCACGTCAACACCTTTAATAATGCCCGGAGTTCCAAGTTTCACAATGCACCAATCGTGTCCGTCCGTGCGCTTACGACGCGACTCCCAGCCGTCCATCCATTTCCCATTTTCCGTGTATTTATCTTCAATGAAAGTTCCTCTGCCTGGTTTGATCAGGTTATCCATCGACGCAAAGAAGTCGTCTGAACAGGCAATCGCCTTACCTCCCAATCGCTCAGCTGCCAGGTCCATTAATTTCGTAAATACAGGTTTTTCTTTACTCATTTCTTAGCAATACCTTTCCTTTCGACAATTCCTTAAAGGCACCATTTTCATAAACCAGGTTTCCATTCACATACGTTTGACGAACCACTCCATCAAGCGTATGTCCAACATAGGGTGAGATCTTATGCTTGAAGTTAATGATCTCATTCGTGACTTCAAACGTATCTTCCGGATCCCATACAACCAAATCAGCATCGAATCCTTTAGCGATCTTTCCTTTACAGTCATTTATATCCAAAAATTCCGCTACCTGGCTACTCATCAATCGGGAAATGTCAGCAACATCTAACCCATGATTTTTTGCCTTTGTCCAAAAAGCAGACATGCTGAACTGAAGACCGGCAATGCCACCCCAGGCCTCCTTCAGGTTGCCAGTTGTTAACTCCTTAATTTCCGGAATCGCTGGTGAGTGGTCAGAAACGATGAATCGAAACAAACCGACTTTTAGTGCCTTCAAAAGTTGCTCGTTGTTTGCCTGTTCTCGTATCGGAGGAGCACACTTGAATTCGGTTTTACCGTCGGGAATCTCTTCTGCGCAGAAAAACAAGTAGTGAGGACATGTCTCAACTGAAATCGGGACGCCTGAATCCCTCGCCTGATTCAATGGTTCGATGGAATTGGATGAGGAGAGATGGACAATGTGGATCGGGGTTTCGAATTCCTTACATAACCCAATCATCAGTCGAATCGCATCATCCTCCCAGGATTTAGGTCTTGACGCGAGGTAGGCCTGGTAATTCTTGGGGTCTTCTTCGAGCCATCTCTGCGTTTCGTGAGGAGCATCTATTTCAGCATGTACTAATAGCGGAACATTATGCGCTTTCAAAATCTGGAGTCCTTTTCTTAGGTCTTGTTCACCAACATTCGGAAATTCATCAATTCCTGAATGAGTTAGAAATGCCTTTATTCCAAATACTCCACATTTGATCAACTCATCAAGGTCATCAATGTTTTCAGGGACAATGCCGCCCCAAAACCCGCAATTGACATGAAGTTTTCCTTCAGTTGCTGCAATTTTTTCTTCAAAGGCTTCTTTAGTCGTAGTGACGGGATCAGAGTTCAATGGCATTTCGATTAGAGAGGTAAATCCGCCAGCGGCTGCAGCTTTGGTAGCTGTGTCAAATCCCTCCCACTCGGTTCTGCCGGGCTCATTGATGTGAACGTGACAGTCGATCAAGCCGGGCATAAGGACTGAATTTCCAAGATCATCTATATCAAAAGTTTTACTTGAAATTGGTCCTTCCTTGAACTCAACAATTATTCCATCTTCGACAACTACTGTTCCTTCGATCAGCTCATCGTCCACCAAGACACGTTTGCTATGGAGTCCGAATTTCTTCATCAATCTACCTTAGCTCCCTGCAATATCCAGGCGCGGATCAGGTCACGTTCTTCCTGGGTCATGTTCGTTTTGTTGCCGAGGGGCATTGTCTGTGTTCGAACCGAACGCACCATGATTCGCTCCGCCTGCGCCTGGATCTGTTGTGGAGTATCGAACATCACATTGTTAGGAGCAAGATTCCACTGATCATCCGTTGGTGTTGCCGAATGACATTGAATGCATCGTGAAATAACAATTTCATTGACCTGTTGAAATGAAACTTCACCAAACTCATCGCCCGCTTTTTCAAATGCGGGTGAGGTGACCAATGCCAAAGAGATCAGCGCAACAATTGAAACCGGAAGTATGAATCTTGATCGCTCCCCTCTTTCCAATAAATTCCAAAAATGCTTGATCCCTGCACTCGCCAAAGTAAGCACCATCAGTATAATCCAATTAAACTCATGACCATACGTGCTCGGAAAATGATTGCTAATCATGATAAAAATGACCGGCAATGTGAAATAGTTGTTATGAAGTGATCGTTCTCCAGCCTTTTTACCAAGAGATGGATCCAATGGTTTCCCGAGAACGGCAGCTTTAACGAGGGCTTTTTGAGACGGAATGATCACGAAATAAACGTTCCACGCCATGATGGTCCCAATCAAAGCGCCCACATGGATGTAGGCTGCCCGACTACTAAATACAGTGGATAGAAAGTAGCTAACCCCAGCCAGGAGCAAAACTCCGATTACGGCAAAGAGCATCGGCTTTTTAACCAAAGGGGATTTGCACATGCCATCATACACCAACCATCCAACAATCATTGTTCCCACACCTATCGCTATAGCAGTGGAAACGGACAAGTCTGCAATTTGAGGATCGATCAGGAACGACTTTGCATCCATGTAGTACACGATGGTGAGCAAGGTGAATCCCGAGATCCAGGTGAAGTATGCTTCGTACTTGAACCAATGAAGTGTTTTAGGCAGAGTTTTCGGCGCTACCTTGTACTTTTCAAGAAAATAAAATCCTCCTCCATGTATCGCCCAAAGGTTGCCAGCAAGCTCATCTCGCACACCATCCGTTCGATTGAGATTGTTTTCCAGGAAGATGAAATAAAAAGAAGCGCCAATCCACATGATCCCAACCACCACATGTGCCCAGCGGATGATTAGGTTGAGCCATTCCATCACAAATCCTTGCATGGGCGTGTCTTTGATCAGCCAATAGACCGCAAATCCCACCAGGAGGACGGAGGCAGTTACCAATATCACTCTTCGAATTTGGGTAACCAAAATGATCCGTTGAGAAAGATCGTAGGTATACTCGGTTAGCTCCTTCCCCCTCATTTCCAATTCCATGAATTTTTTTACGTTTGACAGGATCACCACTGAGGCAGCTGTAATCAATAAACACCCGATGAGAAAGAGAAGGATCATTCAGTAGTGTTGGTAAAAAATCTTTTTACTTTAAGGATCAAGTTAAATCTAGTCAATTGAAGGGATTCTGGTCTAAAATAAGTGATTGGCTTTCAAATGGTCAAAGAGTCATTCTGCTATGCGTGATAGATAGTCAGGGGAGTAGTCCCGGACGGATTGGTTTTAAAATGGCTGTAAATGAGGCTGGAGAGCTTATCGGATCCATTGGGGGTGGCATCATGGAGCACAAACTGATAGAACTGTGTAAAGAAGATCTATTGAAGAAAGATTTCGAACCTTTTATCAAACGGCAGATCCATCAATCAGGCATTGGAAAGGATAAGTCTGGAATGATTTGTTCCGGTGAACAGACGATTGCTTTTTATTTATTGGATGCTTCGTATGCTGAGTTGACTAATGAATTAGTTGATTGGTCGAATGGTGTGCTAACTTTTGATCAGGCTGGAATTTTGTTTGATAAGGAGGATTCATTGACAAACAAATTCGATTTACAACTGACTACTGATAACTGGCAACTAAAGGAAGATCTAGGACATTTTCCGATACTGCATATTATAGGTGGTGGTCATGTAGGCCTAGCCCTATCTCACCTGGCAAACGAAGTGGGATTTGTAGTAAAAAACTACGATGATAGAGAAGAACTGAATACGGTACAGCAAAATCAGTGGGCCGAACAAGTTCATGTTGCAGACTATAACTCCATCAATAAATACATCGAGAATGGCAAAGACGATTTTGTAGTACTCATGTCCTTTGGTTATCAAACAGACAAAACCATTCTAAAGGAATTGATTTCAAGGGATTTCAACTACCTGGGAATGATGGGAAGTAAAGAAAAAGTGAAAAAGGTTTATTCAGCACTACTTGAAGAGGGTGTTACTAATGAACAGCTCAGTAAGGTCTATGCACCCATCGGAATTCCCATTTCCAGTAAAACACCAAAGGAAATCGCCATTAGCATCCTGGCTGAGCTTATCCAGGTAAAAAACGCTGGTAAATAGTTCAAAACAACCATTTGTGTAATGTTCCTGCAGGAATAAACAAGTTGACTGCAAAACTCCTTAAAGAGATCTTGTGATCGTGTTTATTGCATAAAAATCAATAAAACTCAATTATGAAAATCATAAGGCTAACCCTCCTTCTCTTGACATTATTTGCTTCCGAACTATCTGCACAAGATCCTGTTCTGTATTCACGTCCCAGTCAATTAGCAAAAGCATTTCAACGAATCGGTACTACTGACATTGAAGTTGTATACCATGCTCCCTTAGCAAAGGGTCGCAAAATATTCGGAGGAATTGTACCATATGATGAAAAGATTAATGGAAAGGATCATCCCTGGAGAGCCGGTGCAAATGAAAATACAACCATCAGCTTTACCCATGATGTGATGATCAATGGAAAAGCTTTATCTGCAGGAACATATGGTCTACACATGTTTGTTTCCGAGAAGGAATGGCAACTGGCTTTTTCTAAACGCTATGAAGATTGGGGGAGCTTCACTTATTCATCGGAAGAGGATGCGTTAAGAGTTAAGGTAAAGCCTGTTGCAGCACCAATGCAGAATTGGTTGAGCTACCAATTTTCTGATCCACAACCAAATAATGTGACACTTAACCTTCAATGGGAAACAACAAAAGTCTCATTTGAGATCTCAACAGATGTTGAAAAAAACAGGTTTTCAGATCTGGAAAAAATTGAAGACAAAAACGCCAATCATTTTTACATGATGGCATCAACTATGATCAGTCTTGATTCAACAAAAACAGAAGAGGCGTTTGATTTGATTAATAAGTCGCTTGCACTGGAACAAAAGCTCGGGAATCAGCTATTCAAATCCGATCTGCTACTCAAAAAAGGAAATAAAAAGGAAGCTAAAAACCTGAAAGAAGAGGCCATTGCCTCAGCCACAGCCAACGAGTTATTTAGTTACGCAATGAAACTCAACAATGAAAAAGACTTAAAAGGATCCATGCGTATTCTCAAGCTAAATCTTGAAAAAAACCCGGACCACTGGTTTGCTCATTTAGGCTTTGCCAACTATTACATGACCAGAGACGATTATAGTAGTGCGATTCCATATTTCGAAGAAACATTAAAGCTAGCCCCTGAACAAGGTAAGGGGTTTGCCACCTATCGATTGGGATTTGCAAAGAGTAAGCTAGACAATTAAACCTGGGTATCGTTCATTATTGTATCTTTCAGTGTGCCTTCTCAAACCAGACTTAGTTGGAAAAAAGCCATCCTCCTAAATACCACCTTTTGGGTTGCCATATGGGGCATAGCCTTATGGAATAATTTCCAATGGGCAGCAGCAATAGATCGAGAAATCACACTTGATACGATCTTTTCATGGAGCTTTCCATATTACTTAACAATGGTGATTATCGGTCCTGTAGTCTATCAACTACAGATCCAATGGAATGAGTGTAGTTATGCAAAACAGGTTAAGCTTCACTTAATTCCATCTGTCCTCTCCGGTTTCGCTCATCAGCTGAGCATGAATGCCTTTGCAATCTTGTTTAATCCTAATCAAGCTCAATTAGAGAAAAATCCCTTTTTTGAGGAACTCGTCCAACGATACTCTTCAGGGATGGTGTTCTCGAGTAATGGTCTTTTATTTTATTGGCTAATTGTCGGGCTCTTTTATTCATTGACTCTTTACCAAAAGTACCGTCGCGAAGAAATCAATAATCTACATCTGAAATCAGACCTTACTACAGCAAAACTGCAAAGTCTTCAAATGCAACTTCAGCCACATTTTCTCTTTAATAGTTTCAATACTATTTCCATGATGGCCAGGAAAAATAAAACTGATGAGGTTATCGATATGGTCGGATCACTTGGAGATTTGTTGCGTGAATCATTAGCATTAAAAGACACTCAAATGGTCCCTCTCTCCAAGGAGTTGGAGCTTATCAGAAAATACCTCCACATTCAACAGGTCAGATTTCATGATCGATTAACTATTCAGGTTGATATCCCTGAAGATGCAATGATCATTGAAGTTCCGAGTCTACTTTTTCAACCAATCGTTGAAAATGCATTTCAACATGGGATAGAAAAAACTTCCGGGAATGTTTCATTTGAGATTAGTGGAGAATTCGAGAACGAAACACTAAAATTCACCTTTTTCAACAATGGTGTACAGTTGCCAAATGATTTCGATATTGAAAGCAATGCTGGTTTTGGGTTATCTACAACACTCAGTCGACTCGACCACACATATGGGAAAAACTATACATTTGATTTGAGAAATGCAGCCAATCAAACTGGTGTCATCACTGAAATAACCTTACCCATCCTCCATTGATTACAGCACTGATAATCGACGATGAAATTGAAGCTCGCGAAGGATTGGCTTTTTTACTTGAACAAGAGGTTGATTTCAAGGTAATTGGTTCATGTAAAGATGGTATAGAAGCTGAAAAAGCCATCAAGGATTTAACACCAGATCTTGTTTTTCTAGATGTACAAATGCCGGGAAAAAATGGCTTTGATGTATTGGAAACATTGAGTCCGGCAGAACTTCCTTTGGTTGTCTTCATAACAGCCTACGATGAGTACGCCTTGGAAGCATTTCGAGTTCACGCCCTTGATTACCTACAAAAACCTTTCACTAATCAGCGTTTTAAAGAATGCCTGAATCATGTGAGATTGCAATTCCAACCCAAATCATCTAGATCTTTTGAAGGTTTACGAACGTTTCTTCAACAGATCAAAGAACGGCCTGAGGTTGAGCAACGTAAAGAACAACTGAAAATAAGATCTTCAGGAAAGATCTATTTTCTTGACACCAATGATATTGCTTGGATAGAAGGGTTTGACTACTATATCAAAGTCCATACTGCTTCAAGGTTTTACCTGGTCAGAGAAAGTCTAATTGGGATGCAAGAAAAGCTACCTCCTGAATTCATTCGTATTCATAAATCCGCAATCATCAACAAAGGGTTCCTCCATTCAATGGAGCCCCGATCCAGGGGGAACTATCAGGTTGAACTAAAAAATGGGAAACAGCTTGTCATGAGTAAGCATTACAAGGGTAATCTTGATCTATTTTAATCCAGGTTGGCACAAGTTTTTTGGTAAGGAATGTCAGCTCCAACAAATTCTACCCACTCTTCCTTTGTTAGATTTCGACTTACCAGCCCACAGATGCGATCGGCTAAAACCTCTGGGTTAGTTGGCCAGATGCGAACAAATTCGTCCCTGCTTCCCGTGATAATTTGTTGACCTGAAGGGTCGAAACAACCGGTCATGACCCAATCTTCATGATCATCCATCACAAGTGGTAATTTCCTGGAATCGCTTAGGTCCCAAAGACGAGCCGTTCTGTCTCTGCTTGTGGTCAGCAACAATTTATTATCGGGGCTGAATTCAATGTCTGTAATGGCACTTTGATGACCGTTGATCAGCCTCTCCAAGCGCTTTTGTTCTATGTTCCAAAGTAAAGCATCTCCTAATTCCCTTCCTATTGCAAGAAGTTTTCCATCAGGACTGATATCCAAACAATTGATGGCAGATGATCCAATCTCGTAACCGAAATATGTTTTGTCTTCCCAGCTTTCCAAAATTCCCTTAACATTACCAGCATAAATGGTTCCTTCATTCTCATCCACTTGTAATGAAAGTACGGTGGATTCTGTTTTCCCAACCATCGTGGTCTCAGATTGAATACCCTTCACCTTCACATCACCCCCCTTAGAAACCATCAAATATTTTTGTTCGTTGGGCATGAATACCGCTGTTTGTGCAGACTCTGGATCCTGAATGGCCACCAAATCATTGACCGAACTATTTACCAGTGAGACCAATGCAATACCTGTTTGATAGAATACTGCCATTAACACTTTTCCATCATCAGACACGTCCAATGACCTGATAATATTTTCTGACTGATAAATGATTTCAGGAACAGCCTTTGGATTTTCAAGACTCCATTTCATAACTGTCCCGTCGGTTGACGAAGAATAGTAATGATTCGGGTCGGACCCGAAAACAATGGATGTTACCCTTTCAGTATGCGCCCCAACCTGATTGTAGGCCCTTAAAGTCGTATTATCAAAGTCCAGAAACTTGTTAGCCTGATGTAACGCAGAATAAACATTGAGGTGTGAAACATAAGGTTCACGATCGCCTGTACTCCAAAAGTTGAATGCTTGTTTTGCGATAAGTGCTTTAAGATCTCCCAGGTGACTTGGCATGATCAGGGAACGTTGAGACATTGACATGACCAGTTCTGTGGTTCTCAACGTATTGATCTTTTTTCTTAACAGATCTACATCTTGCTGGTCCTGACCGCACGCAACAATTGCAACAGTAAGTGTACATAAGAATGATATTAGTCTCCTTTTTATCCTATCGATCACCATCTAATGTACTTGTATATCACTCGTATTAAACGATACGCTTCGTCCATATTGTTCGCCTCGTATTCAATGGTATAACCATCGATTCGCTTCATACCGGGAATGCTCATGCACACATCTGCTCTTGTGGTTGTGGCTGATCTTACTCGAAAAGTGACAGGATTAGTAGTATCAAGCGTTTTTGCATTTTTTAGATCCTGAATAGCTTGAGTCGTCATTTTTTTGAGATCCTCAAGTACCAAAGAAGGATGGCGAAGTTTAGCTGCCCGTGCCCCGACCGCTATTTTGGTAGCAACCGTTCGAGTCGGAATCAGTTCACTAAATTGCTCTGTGAAAGCTAAATCACCACTTGCAAGTATTACTGGGACACCGAAAGACCCTGCATAATAGGCATTCAAACCACCCTCTCCAACTTCTGTCCCGTTGATCCATAATCCTTTTATTGAACCTGATCCTGTATGTGCGAGGAACCCATTCTCTGTACCTGCCCTGGTATGGTAACCAATAAATATTGCCCCATCAAAACTATCGTCTAGTCCCTGCACCATTCCCAATGGTTTGATATTACTCTGAATGTATTCAGCACGTGGATCCAGCTCTGTATGGATAAGGTTCTGCATGTCACCATGGCTATCATTTACCACAACAGTGGCATCCCCAGCAGCGAAAATGGCTTCAACAACTGCATTTACCTCGGCAGTCATCAGTTTTCTTCCAGTGGCATAATCTTTTCCACTGGATGAGACCATTTTACCGGTTCCAATTCCACCAATTCCTTCCATATCCACAGATATGAAGATTTTGGGTGATTGGGCAAATGCTACAGTTGTTGTTAAGGTAAGGAGAACGGTTAGTAGTTTCATGTCTTCTTGGTTTTTGCTTAACGAAGAACCAACGTAAATGAATTTACTAAAAATTCAATGATGGATTGCCATCAAATCTGAAAATGGTATGCTTGATTAAATACTAGTCAATCCAATAACTCATCATACCCTTCGATGGCTTGAATGATAAGCTTTACAGCCTCCACATAAAAATCCTGGTTGATATTTTCAAAAACATCTGACGGAGCATGGTAATCTTCATGATCATCTACTCCAAAATAAATGAAAGGGATTTCTCTTTCATGGAAAGCCATGTGGTCTGAATTATCTGTCCAATCATCCAGCACAAGATCGTTGGGATCATCGTGTCCGAAATGAAGTGTGATAGGTGACGAAATCGTTTTGAGTGGTGGCTCTAATTGAGGATAGTGATACAAACCTGTTGCCCAAAGTTTCATACTATCACTATGAGCGATCATGTCCATATTTACATTCAATGCTACTTTTTTTAAATCCCAGGGATAATTTTCTACCAAAAATCGAGCACCAGCCAAACCAACTTCTTCGGCATCAACAGCTGCAAGAACAATGGTATGTTTTGGTTTATTCTTTTTAAAGTGTTCACCTATAGCGAATAAGGCTACAGTTCCTGATGCATCATCGTCAGCTCCATTGTAGATAGAGCCTCGAATGATTCCCAGATGATCATGATGAGCTGTTACTACAATCATACTTTCTGTTTCTCCTTCAATAACAGCAATTAGGTTAGCACCGGATAGTGTGGTATCCGGAACGTTGCTAAAACTTTCTCCCGGATCAGTAACTGGGAAAGCACGTTGTCTCCTTCTTCCACCGATTGTATGATCAAAGGGTTGATTATAGCCATCGTCAAACGCTGGCTTAAATCCAATCTTTTGAAATTGTTCAATAATGTACTTCCTGGCTTTGTAGTTTCCTTGTGTT
>JANQST010000513.1 GCA_028279155.1 Cyclobacteriaceae bacterium | reverse complement strand
AGGGTTTTACCTGTTCCCGGAGGGCCTACCAAAAGAGCACCTTTAGGTATTTTTCCACCTAGCTTTGTGAATTTTTCTGGAGTCTTAAGAAAATCAACGATTTCTCGTATCTCCTCCTTTGCTTCTTCCAATCCAGCCGCATCTGCGAAGGTAATTTTAACCTTGTTCTCCGCATCAAAAAGTGCTGCTTTGGATTTCCCTATATTGAAGAGTTGACCTCCGGGGCCACCTCCACCTGTCATTCGACGCATTAAAAACCAGAAGCCAAAAATGAGCAATATCAAAAAGCCCCAGTTGAAAAGGAAAGTAGTGTAATCTGAGCGTTCTTCGATCTTATAATCAAATCTTTGCTCTTCGGAAATTTTTGCCATCGCTTCCTCGAAATCTTTGTCGAACTTGTCGATGGTTACAATTTCCAATTTATAATGTGGACCACTTTCTGAACTGAAAAAACCTTTGTTCTGCTCAAGCTCTATTTTGTATTTGGTATTGGAAAGCGCTTCGTTCTTTAATGTAATTTCAACGTAATCCTGATTTTTTATAAGCACTACTTTCTGTACGTCATTTGCGAGGAGCATTTTCTCAAATGAGCGAAAGGTTGTAGGAACCATTCCCTTTTCCTTTGAGAACATGGTGACCCCAATCACTAGTGCCAACAACCCTCCAATAAGCCATCCCTGATATCCTGGTCTAGGTTTAGGGGTTAATTTTCTATCTTGTTTTTCCGACATTTCTTCTTATCTCCTGAATATTTAGCTTTGAACGCTACGTGTTCGAATTAGTTTTCATCGATTCTTCTGACCTTCGCATCTCCCCATAACTCCTCCAAGCCAAAGAATTCTCTTTTTTCTTTATTAAAAATGTGTGCTACAACATCTATATAATCTAGCAAGATCCATTCCTTGTTTTCACGACCTTCCCTCTTCCAGGGATTTATCCCAAGATTCTTATGTATTTGCTCCTCAATAGAATCTGAAATAGCATCTATCTGTGTATCAGAATTTCCACTGCAAATAATGAAATAATCAGCAATTGCATGTTTAACTTCTCTTAAATCCAACACCACTACATCCAAAGCTTTTTTTTCTAACATTCCCTCAACAACCCACTCACTCAAGGCCTTAGCATTTACCTCACTCTCCACTTGCTGCATTCACTTCTTCTTTATGTTAATTTTGTCACAAATTTACATTAATTCTATTGCATAAAATCTTTGCCAAACCGCTCTTTCTGGGCAAGAAAGTTATTTTCCTGACAGATTGTCATTCTACCAACGATGAAATGTCTTCTATGGTGAAAAAAGAAGATTTTTCTGAAGGGTTGATTATCTACACTGATCATCAAAAAAGCGGAAAAGGCCAACGTGGAAATGTATGGTTTGATGAAGCTGGTAAGAATGTGTTAATGTCTGTTTTGATTAAACCAACATACCTTGCGATTTCTGATCAACATTTGTTAAACATAGTGATCGGACTCAGCATCATTCGGTGCCTTACCAAGCATGTAGAGGAAAAAAGGATTAAACTGAAGTGGCCTAATGATGTATTGATTGATAACAAGAAGATTTGTGGAATTCTAGTTGAGAATTCAATTCAAGGAAATAAGTTGGACAACAGTATCATTGGGATTGGGTTCAATTTGAATCAAAAAGCGTTTAATCTGCCATCAGCGACTTCTCTTGTAATTGAAACGGGATTAGAATTTGAAAGGGATGAGTTTATTGAAAAATTGCTCATCGACCTTGAATACTTTTTGCTAAAACTAAAGAATGGTCAAAAAAGCTTGCTCCTTCAGCTCTATCATGAGAAACTCTATTTGAAAGGAGAGGTATCTACTTATCGAGACAAAGAGGGTGAGTTTAGTGGGGTGATTTTAGGAATTGATAATACAGGAAAGCTAATTGTAAGCAAAGAAGGAAATTTTCATAATTATGACATCAAGGAGATATCGTTTTTGAGCTAGTACATGTTGAGTCTGTAAAACTATATAGGTTATTAAGAAAGCTTTCTAATTCACATTAAAGGTGGTACCTTTGCAGCCCGAAATAAAACGAGGATATCAGAGAATCATTTAACACATGACTGAAACAGAAGAAAAATACAAAGTAAAAGACATTGCACTTGCCGATTGGGGTAGAAAAGAAATTGAATTGGCTGAGGCCGAAATGCCAGGATTGATGGCGTTGAGGGCTGAGTATGGACAAAGCAAACCTTTAGCAGGTGCAAGAATTGCTGGTTGTCTGCACATGACCATTCAAACTGCAGTTTTGATTGAAACATTAAGAGAATTAGGAGCAGAAGTTAGCTGGTCTTCATGTAATATATTTTCTACGCAAGATCATGCTGCGGCTGCCATTGCAAAGTCGGGTGTCCCAGTATACGCATGGAAGGGCATGAACGAAGAAGAGTTTGATTGGTGTATTGCTCAAACACTTTTTGCTTTTGAAGGAGGAAAACCACTAAACATGATCCTTGATGATGGTGGAGATCTTACTAACATGGTCTTGGATCATCATCCTGAATTGGTGACTGACATTCGAGGACTTTCTGAAGAAACTACTACTGGTGTTCACAGGCTGTATGAGCGAGTGAAAAATGGAACACTTCCAATGCCAGCAATCAATGTGAATGATTCGGTCACTAAGTCAAAATTCGACAATAAGTATGGCTGTAAAGAATCATTGGTAGATGCCATCAGAAGAGCAACTGATATCATGCTTGCAGGTAAAGTTGCGGTTGTAGCTGGGTATGGAGATGTAGGAAAAGGTTCTGCGGCTTCACTCAGAGGAGCTGGCGTTCGAGTGATTGTAACGGAGATTGATCCAATATGCGCACTGCAAGCAGCGATGGATGGCTTTGAGGTTAAGAAAATGTCAGACGCAGTTTCAAGAGCCGATATTGTTGTAACAACAACTGGCAACAAGGACATTGTTAGAGGAGAACATTTCAAATTGATGCATGATAAAACGATCGTCTGTAATATTGGTCACTTCGACAATGAGATCGATATGGCTTGGTTACAAGATAACTATGGAAGCACTCATGTTGAGATTAAGCCTCAGGTAGATTTATACAATGTGGATGGAAATGATATCATTGTTTTGGCTGAAGGAAGATTGGTGAACTTAGGTTGTGCAACCGGACACCCATCATTTGTTATGTCAAATTCATTTACAAACCAGACATTGGCTCAAATAGAGCTTTGGGAAAATCATGAAAAGTACGGCAATGAGGTATACATGCTTCCTAAGCATTTGGATGAAAAAGTTGCAAGACTACATTTGGCTAAGATTGGAGTTGAATTGGATACTCTGTCTCAAGATCAAGCGGATTACATTGGGGTGAAGGTTGAAGGTCCATTCAAGCCAGAATACTATAGATATTAATCTAATAACCGTATCTAAGAAGGGTCCTTCAGAAAGCAAGTCTGGGCGAAGGACCCTTCTTTATTTATAAATTTGATCTATGGCAAAAGTATTAGTCACTGGAGGTTTAGGCTTCATCGGCTCTCACACAGTAGTAGAACTGCTTGAAAAGGATGAAGAAGTTTTGATAGCAGACAACCTGTCCAATTCCTCAATTGATGTATTGGATGGAATTAAAAAAATCACTGGAAAGGTTCCTGGTTTTAATAATGTTGATTTGGCTGATCCAGTGGGGACCAAAAAACTATTTGAAACAAATGAAATTAGCTCCATTATTCATTTTGCGGCTAGTAAGGCAGTAGGAGAGTCTGTTGAGAAACCTCTCCTATATTATAGGAACAATCTTAAC
>JANQST010000497.1 GCA_028279155.1 Cyclobacteriaceae bacterium | reverse complement strand
ATGTGTGTCCAGGTGAGCAAGCCGCAAAGGTCTCCAGCATTGTTTTCAACAGGTACATGATGAATTTTTTTCCAATGCATGATACTGGTTGCCAATTCTGCTAAGTCATTTTCGTTTACAACAAAAAGCCTGGTAGACATAATATGTCCCACCTGATGAGCAGCTTCAATTGGTTGAAAGTTTTCAATCATTGACCACTCATGAACAGGCAAATCAGTCTTTTGATTTTCGTGAATTCCTTTTGTGATCGTTATTAGCGCATCATCCTGTTTAATCGATTTTCTAAGGTTCCGGTAATTTTTCACTAACCACTTTGATGCTGTTGTCCCGCTTGAACGTTTTTCTATGATGCCAAGCAACTTTTCAATATCATTTTTTGCCACGGACATCTTCTCAAGACCTGTATAAGCAATGGGTAGTAACTCCTTAGTTACAAGTTCTGGGATAGGAATTTGTTGGCCCTTCCAGTGGAGCGATGAATCTCTTCCTGTTCTCGCAGCTTTCACAAAATTGGCTTTGACATCTCGGAAATCGAGTTGACTGGCTACATTATCAAATTCAGAAGGTCTGCCTTTCATTAAGCCTACCCAAAAGGCAAAATTGGCGATTTCATCGACTATGGTTGGACCAGCAGGAATGTATCTGTTTTCAATTCTTAAATGTGGTTTGCCATTGCCAACACCATAACACGCCCTATTCCACCGGTAAATGGTTCCATTGTGGAGATTGAGTGCTTGTAGTTTCGGGATTCTTCCAGCTTCCAATTCGTCCAATGAATCATTTTCGATCTCCTTGGCCAGGATCACTTTGTAAATGGCCACATCATTCTTAAATATATCAGCAGCTGTTCCCTCAGCCCAGTGATTACCCAACGTAACTCTTGCTTGTTGGTCTTTAAGTGCATGGGTAGTAGTCCGTGTATCGATGCTTTGTTGGAAAAGAGCAATACGGGTTTCACTCCAGAGTTCACGGCCAAGTAGAAGCGGGGAGTTGGTACAAATACTTAGAACGGGACCAGCGATAACCTGCGCCCAATTGTAGCTGGAAATGAAGTCATTGGAAGGAATTTGGAGGTGCATCTGGAAGCTTGTGTTGCATGCTTCGAAAAGGACAGAATCGTGTGTAATGGAAAGTTCATCCACTCCACTTAGATTAAGCTCAAAGTCACCTCCTCGAAGCTCCCTGGTTATGTCGTTGATGTTCCAGTAGCGTGGATTAGGTGTCATGTAGTCAAAAGCCATTTCGTTTTTGCTGATTGAGGGCAAAATTCCTGTGAGGATAATTTTTGAATTGTGCTTATCAGCAGTCTCTTTAGCCTTGCTCAGTAGAGTTGTTAATTGATTCTTTACTTTAGAAAAACAGTCTCCTTTCAATTCAACTGGGTCAAGGTTTATTTCCAGGTTGTATCGTGCTAGTTCTGTTGTGAAATGCGGATCGTTAATCTCTTCCAACAACTGTTCGGCATTCTTAGATGGGCGCCAGGTATCTGTGACCAGACAGAATTCCTGCTCAGAACCAATTCGGATGATGTCATTCTCAATCATGTCTTGCTCGATCATCAATTCCAGCGCTTTGATATCATTGAGCAGATGCTTAATGAATTTAGCTCTGACTTCCTTGTTGGTAATGCGATTGACTTTATGATCTCCCATGTTAGAAAGACTTATCTCTTAACTGGCTATTCAAATTTGTGCCTATATACACCTGCATCTAATGAGATTCTCCATGAGGACTAATGAGATTAATCAGGAAAAGATGAACACAGATAAGTACAATAAAAAAGCAATAAAATGCAAAATTGTATTATCGATTCATTATATTAGTACTCCGTTTTCACCAAAGCGCAGGTTCTACTTATAGTCACCATATTAACTGAAGTCACCGCGATGAAAAAGAAATTCATACCCTCCTTCATTACTCAACAGCTATTTTCCTGGATGATCATGTTCTTTGTCCTTTTTTCCTGTACAAATGACGATGCACCTCAGGTATTAGATACTGATGGCGATGGAATAGCAGATGAGGTTGACAATTGTCCTCTAGTTCCAAACAAAGATCAAATTGACTCAGATGGAGATGGTGTTGGAGATGCTTGTGAATCTGATTTTGATGGAGATGGAATTATTGATTCGCTGGATAATTGTCCGGAAATAGAAAACCCGGGACAGGAAGATGCAGACAATGATGGAATAGGTGATGCATGTGAAGCAGATACAGACGGAGATGGAGTTATTGATGATATCGATAACTGCCCTGAGATAGCGAATCCAGATCAGAAGGATTCCGATGGAGATGGACTTGGGGATGCATGTGATGAGACTACGGTTGCACAGGATCAAGCGAATATTCAAAGCTCTTTTGATTCTATAGTTGATTGTGTTGAATCTCTCATTGATGGAGCTGCCGTAGATGTGGTAATAAGAGATTTCATAGGACTTATTGATGGGGATACTGTTAATCTTGAATGGCTGGAGAACCTCGCTTCCGGATTGGAGAGTGTAGTGGACCTTGGTGAAATAGATAATAGAATAGATATTAATTCCATATCTGCAACTTATTCATATGATCATGAAGCTGAAGCATGGACAAAAACAGAAGATCAATCAAATCGAATAGTTGTGAATTTCCCGTCTACTCCAACAGCGGAAACCAATAACAGTAGTCTTGTCATTGAAAATTACTCAGATCAATTAGTGATGATGACAGAAAGCGATTTTTACTTACCATCAACCGCTTCGATTTCATTGACTGTAGATGGTGTAAAGATTGTTGGAGTCGACTTGAATGAAGTACAGTATTTGTCTGGAATTGATTTTCCAATACCTGAGTCGATTGACATTAGTGTATACCTAAATCCATACACTTTGTCCATTGACCTGGATAAGGGAGAAATGAATGAGTATACAGTGAGCCTTGACTTTGAAGATGATCTTTCCATGTGTCGTTTCGGAGTTGATGCTACCGTGAAGTTTGAGCACAACGATTTTTCGAACCTTGAACTCAGTGATGTCCTCAATGCAGAAATTGCACTTCATGTGAATGATTTGACGGTACAGTCCTTGAATGGCATTGCCGAGATCCTTCAAATCACGGATCCAACTGAAAGCCAAATCAATTCTTTCGTAGACGTTGAGGTATTGTTTGATGAGATCAAAATTGCTGATCTGGAATACGATGAAGCAAACGAAACGATCCGTATTGTTTACAAGGACGATTCAACAGAAGATTCTGCCAATTACTATGAAAGCCTATTGACCGATCTGGAAAACTTGCTGTCTGAGTTTTTAGGTAACGATGAATAAGTCTTTTATCTATTTAAAAATCCTTCTTCGATGATTTTTTAACCAATAGGAACATCGGACCGGCAACCCACAATAAGAGCATAGTGAAAGCTACAATAAGTCCCTGTCCGGTACCAAAGAATTTTTGAAATAGCGCTCCCGTGTACCCGAGCAAGGCTGAGATGTCAAGCTTTAACAGAATCATTATCCTGGAAAGATCAATGGGGTTGAAGAAGCTGGCAAACAAAGTGAATTTATCCAGCGGATAGTCATCGAATACGACGAGAGATATTAGGAAGATTCCATCGTAAATGACTGCAAAGAACAGCCACATGAGAATGGCGTAACCAAACCCTTTGATCTTGTTGCTATTCAAAAGTCCAATGAAGATAGATAACCCTGTAAAAATGAATGTTAAAAAGGTACCTGATATGAGTAGCGTTGCGAAATCCCAGATTTGAGAAGACTGAGTAATTCCATAAAGAATAAATGGTATTCCTAAGCCTAGTACCAGGCTAAGAGAAAGTGAAAGTGAAACACCCAGGTATTGACCTAAAAAAATAGTCCTTCTTCTTATGGGTTGAGCAAGTAGCAATTCAGTGAACTCGCGTGAATTATAGAAATACATGATTCCGAAGATGGTTCCGATCATTGGAGTTAGTACCACAACAATGTTCATCAATGTGATTACCGCCTTGGAAAGGTTGTCATTTAGAAATAGCAGTACGAATCCTAAAACCAGGTAAAAAGCAAGATAGACATAACTCCATCTACTACGGATGAGGTCGGAAAAGCTATATTTTAATACTTTCAGTATCATTCGAGTAACGATGCGATTGAGTGTTCCAAATCTTTTTCTCCCGTTTTCTCAGCCAGCTCTTCCAGCGACCCCCGAAAATGAATGTTTCCTTCCAATAGGAAAATTATTTCGTCAGCTAAAGATTCTACCAGGCTAAGAATATGGGTTGTGATTAGGATAATCTTTCCTGCTGCTTTCTCTTTTTCGATCAGGTCTTTTAATCGAATCAAAGAAACGGGGTCTAGTCCTGCAGTTGGTTCGTCGAGGATAAGAATAGGGGAGTCGAACATAAATGTCAACACGATATTGACTTTTTGCCGTGTTCCTCCGGATAAGTTTCCAAGTTTTTTATCCAGAAATTTCCCTAACCCCAATAATTCAATCAGCTCTTCTTCTCTTGAGGGCATATTCCGTAGATCCTTAATCATTCGGATCAACTCATTCACGGTGAGGTTGTCAGGGAACCTTGCGATCTGGGGTAGATAACTTATCTCCTTTCGATAATTCCAGGTTTTTAAGACTCTATTGTCATGAACCATTACTTCACCTTTCTGAGGCAATACCATGCCCAAAATGATTTTCAGAATGGTTGTCTTACCTGAACCATTGGGTCCAAGAACAGCAAATGTGCCGCCGTTTTCTATAGCAAAACTGATATCATCTAACACTGTCAGTTGGCCAAATCGCTTAGTTATGTTTTCTAGTTGGATCATTAGAAAGACATGATTGAAGGTTGATTGTCGATCAGGTCATCTGGTGTAAAAACAGGGGAGACCTTCTCCGAAAAATTAATGATATCGACGAATAAGCTCCTCAATAAAATAATTGTTTCCGGAGTGTTGTTGACAATGTATGAAAACAGTTTGACCGGCCGGTAGGGGACATCACCAATTCCGTCTTTATCTAAATCATATCCGGTATAATCACTCCAATAGTTTCCGTTAAAACTATTGTCATTCATTTTTGAATTGTAAGAAATATCAAAGGAGTTGCCAATGAAATTATTTTCATAAAACTTGTTTGTATAGCATCCACCAGAAACCTTGATAGCCCATCCATTTTGCTCAAATAGATTTCCCGTATAATTGATCCTTGTAGAGCCATCTATGAAGATGCCGATTGTATTTTCAGTGAATGCATTATCAATAACTTCAGCATCATAGATTTCTTTCAAAAGCAGACCGTAGGAGGCTGTACCCCAGTTGTGGGTGAACCTATTTTCCTTCATGACAATGAACTTTGAAAACATAACTGCTACGCCAGCACCATTATTTTCGAAAACATTGTCTACATATTCATCGCGGTTGGAAAACATGAAATGTAAGCCATACCTAAGGTTGTTGTGGGTGTAATTTTCTATGACTTGACTATCATCCACAAATTCAAGGTAGATCCCATCTCTTAGCCCGTAAACTTCATTGTTTTCAACGAACACATTCTTGCAGTGCCATAAGTGAATGCCGTTACCGGAATCGGCTTCTCGTTTGGAAACACCATATATGAGGTTATTTATCACCGTTCCATTCTTGGATTTTTCAAGTAGAATCCCAAAGAAGGGATCAACAATTTCGAGATTTGAGAGGGTAAAGTAGTTTGCTCTATAGGTGTATATCGCAGCAAAATCCTTGGTATAACTTCTGCCTGAGTTGATGATTTTAAATCCGGATATAGAAACGCTATCTGAAAGGATTTTTAATACGTATCCTGTACCAAGACCATCTAAAACTGCTCCCTCTTCACCAATTAGTGTGATTGGTTTTCTGAGTTCTAGGTCAGAACAGGTATAGATTCCCTTTTGTACGCGTACCGTATCCAAAGGTGCAGCCTTAAGAATTGCCTCCTCAAGCGTTTGCATTGGACATGTTGAACAAATATTCCATGTACTGGTATGTCCAACTTGTACGAGCAAGAACAGCAATATTGATACGATGGTTAGGCGCATTTCCTTAAATTAGATTGAATACCGCAGACCAGCAGTGATCGTATGCTGCTCGTCCATTTGTATTCCTTTTACATCCTGAAAAATAGGTAAACCGTACTCAAATCCTAATTTGAAATCACGAAAGAATGCTTTTTCTCCAAAGGAGAAATTGGCACCCAGGTAGGACCTGATTCTGGAAAATCCGGAATTTCTTGTATTAGCCAGAGGAGCCATCATTGGGTTGAGTTCACCGTCAATTCCATTGATTCCCTTTAAGTTCAATCCTTGCATTCTGGCAGATACACTAATCCAATTGGAAAAACCGTAGGCTGTCCATGCGTTTAGCTCGTATTGATTGCCGAATCGGTAGCCTTCTGAATTTTCACCTGTTCGAAAGGTGCTTAATTGTTGTACACCCCAGCTAAGCTTGTTTGA
>JANQST010000483.1 GCA_028279155.1 Cyclobacteriaceae bacterium | reverse complement strand
ACTCACGAGTGTTTCGGGAGCTGAACTATGGATTGAATACAACAGGACAGGATATCCCTCAGGAGTACCACTGCCTTTGTTGCTGACAGATCCAAACATTCCTGTGCGGCTTTTGTATCCAGCATCTGAATATTCAGGCAACTCTGATAATGTGATCCCACAGGTGAGAACAGATGCATTTAGTTCTAAAATATTTTGGGATGTTAATTAAACCTATCAATCAAGGAATAATGAAAGAAATGAAAAACATAAAATACAGAATTGCATTAGCAATACTAGTTGGTGTATCAGTTTCGCTTACATCCTGCGATCAAGATGAAAGTGTTCCGGACATACCTAGAGATAACAGTACATCGGCGGTTGTGCTCGAAGAGTCCATTGCCGTTTCAGAAGGTGGCGATCCTACCTTTACAATACAGCAAGAAAGTTTGATTCAGGAGGTTTTTGATGAAGGAGAAGCTTTCTATGAAGTATCAGGTCAGATCGGTATTCGAGTAACAGGTGGAACAGCTGTTGAAGGGGTTGATTATACGTTCAACCTGATAACAATTCAGCAATTCAGCCCATTCTTGTTACAAGATGGTTACTATTATGAGTACGATGCTTCGCTTACACTAGACAATATCGTAAATGGAATCATCACTGTGATCGATGATGGCGTTAGTGAAGGATCTGAGACCATAGAGCTTCAGTTCTTCCCAGCCGGGCTTGGTGGAGTAGTTATCGATGATACGATGACCATTACTATCAATGACTAATTACTTAAAGTATGTTAATCAAAACCCCACCATCTTGGTGGGGTTTTATTTTGCTCGGAATATAGTACGAACTTTACCTCAGAAGATCACTCGTTTCTCAAGTAGTTTACAGGATTTTGAGAGACTGTACGCATTGATCGAAAGATTAGAAGCAGTCCGCTCACTAGCGCGATCAGCACAATTGGAATTACAAAATGAAAGGTTGAAATATCAATTCTGAACGCATATTGATTCAACCAAAGATCTGCAAGTAGATATCCTGTAATAGTTGAAATAACCGCTGTTATTACTAGAATTCTAATGATTGGTGTAGCTAATCTTAAAAGTATGGCTCTTCTCATCGCGCCTAATACTCTCCTAATTGCAACCTCCTTAAGCCTTCTGGATAACGTATAGGAAATAAAACCAATCAAGCCTATAATAGTTATCGTTAAACTAATGATTGTGAAGTACCATGACACTTGATTAGCAATGACATCTTTTTCGTATTGTTCATTGAACTTTTCATCAAGGAAAAAAAGATCGAGTGCATTTTCAGCAAAAACTTCTTCATAGTCATTCTCAATCGATTCGATATTTGTGAGCATTTCGACTGTTGAATTTGCATTTATTCTAATGGAAAAGTGTGGAGTGTAATTTCCATAATACGCAAATACCTGGGCGTCATATGATTCATTTAATGAGCGATGGTTATAGTCAGACAAAACACCAATGATTTCCAATGTATCCCATTCCAAAACCAACTCTTCGGATATCGCCTCTGAAGGATTTTGGAAACCAAAGGTTGCTGCAGCGGTTTCGTTGATGACGATTCGTCCTCTTTCACCCCTAAAAGATCTGTCGAATGTTCTTCCTGATAAAAGTTCCAATCCGTAGTGATCTATAAAGTGCTCGTCGATTCCATCAACATAGACAAGTGTCGATTGTTCATCAGGCGAGTTTACTAAACGTGCCTGCGTGGAATAGTTGTATCCAAGGCCAGGTGTTGCGGAAGATGTAGTAACACTCTCAATAAAAGATCTTGCTTCTAGTTTATTCCTGAACAATTGAATTTGCTGCCTGTAATCACCAGATCTGATTGAAGGCGGTTTTACTATCAGCGTTTGATCCAGACTTACACCATTATTGTGATTGATCATATACTGGATCTGATTAGTTACTACCAAAGTAATTACAAGCATCAATGTAGAAATAGAGAATTGTACCAGTGTTAAAACACTTCTTACACTAGTGCTTCCTCCTTTGGAAAAGAGTTTATTGTTTAGAACGCTAATGGGTTTTAGTACACTAAGTACTTGGGCTGGGTAGAAACCAGATAGAAAAGATCCAATTAAAAGTATGATCAGAATGAAACTTGTCTGTGACAAAGTAAGGCTCATCAATCCGACACCATCTATCGCAATAAACCTCTCAAGAACGATAATTATTCCTAATGCGCCTAAAAGTGCAATCACATTAAGTATTAGGGTCTCAATTAATATTTGAGCCTTGACGTAACTCCCCTTGGAGCCAAGGACTTTTCGAATCCCAATTTCCTTGGAACGGTCGATTGATTGCGCGGTTGCCAGATTAATATAATTAACATAAGCCATGATTAAAATGAACAGGGCAGCCAGAGAAAAATAATCTACCAATTGAGAATTTCCGGTTTGTCCGACTTCATTGCTTACCCTGGAATCCAGGTATATGTCTTGTACTGGTTGTAACTCCAGGTTTGAAAATTCATCTCTACTATCAAAATACGATGCTGCAAAAACACTCAACTCTTCTTTAATTTCTGTCGCATGCTCAGCATTGAGGGTTACATAGCTATAGAAGGCCGACCACCCTAGTTCGTTGATCGACTGGCCTTCCCTAACGATCGTATTAATTGAAACCAAAGCATCAAATTGAAGGTGAGAATTCTTCGGTACGTCAGGAATGATTCCTACGATGTTACATTCATAAAGTCGAAAATTGACATCCTTTATTGCAACAATCTTATCAATCACATTTGTATGTCCAAAGGCTTTTTCGGCTAGAGCTTCAGTTATGATGATTGAATTGGGCTTATCAAGAATTTTCGCCAATTCCTTGGATTCACTGAACGAGAAAAGATCTAAAAATTGTTCATCAGCATAAAGGAAACTCACATCCTTAAATGTTTGTGGAGTCCCGTTGTCTTCTACCCGAATAGTCGCATCTTTTCTTTGGAAAAACCTGGTAGAACCAGTCACTTGTGAAATGCGGTTCTGCAAAGCACTAGCCATATCAGCTGGACCATTGGCCAAAGCATTTCCATCATTAGCAACACGAGATACTCGGTAGATCCCATCCTCATGAAACGAGTCAAAACTCTTTTGGAAATCAACATATTGAAGAATGATTATGCTTGATGCTAAACCAATCGAAAGGCCTAAAAGGTTGAAGAGAAAATAAGAACGATTCTTTCCAAAATATCTCAATGTGGTTTTAGCAAATGTTGGAATTAGTGAATTCATAATATTTTGATTAGGGTTTGTAATCTGATTCATTTTTCGACTTCTCCATGCAAAGCCAACTGACTCAAAGAAGAACTTCCATCTTGCATATAGAAGACCTCTTGTTTTAAAGTTTCTATTGAAATCTTCACAGAGGTCACCATAGACTGAGTCAAAGAGTTTTTTAGTTAGGACTCTTCTTAAAATTCGAATAGCAAAATCAGGAGGGTCAATTTCAGGATCTTGCATCATTGAATATTTTTGACATTAGGGCTCAACCCATTCCAGAGTTTGCTCCGAACCGAATAGATTTCTTGTAGCACCTTGTAGCCTTCGCTGGTTAC
>JANQST010000482.1 GCA_028279155.1 Cyclobacteriaceae bacterium | reverse complement strand
TGCGGTTAGACTCTATCCCAAGGTATCCCTATAATCATTAGTAGCAGCGATATTCCAAATAATATGGATTGAAATTTAAACTTGACCACTGCGTCATCCGATTTCTTGCTGATTTTGCTTCCCATCTCCGCCGCTCCTATGGCGAAAAACATTAAAAGAATGTGTTCCACTGACCAAAATCTTTCTGTTGCATCACTCATGTTGAATGTGAATCGAGTAGTATATGGGCTAAGAAAAAAGTAAAGTACAATTCCGATTACAAACTGAACTCGCATCAGCATAGTGAAGGAAATTGCAGTAATCTTATCAAACTTAGAGTAACTACCTCCTGAAAAAAGGCCAATTAGAGATTTGATTACAACAATCACAGCTGCTAAAAGAATCAGCCATCGTAATCCTGAATGAAAGTGCAAGAAAAAGGTATACATGGGTACTTAAATATTTTCGCCAAATATAAGTACCCAATTTCTTAAACTTACAAGACGTAGCTATAGAGTAGAAGAAGTGTTGCTGTACCGTAGAAAATAGTTCTGAATCTAAACTTAACCAGGTCATCATCTGATTTGATGCTGATCATTCTTCCTACCTGTGCACAAGCTGTCGCTACTATTATCAAAGCTATATGTTCTATCGCTTCAAAACTTTCTTCGTAAGTATGAGTAGAACCGAAAAAATTGATGAGCTCAAGGGCAAACTGAATATAAACCGCGACGATGAAAAACTGTGCCAGCACATTGTCGAATTCAGAGTATTTCAATCCTGAAAAGAAACTCAGTATTGATTTTAAGCTAAGAATTGCACCTGCGGCAAGTGTTAAAATTGTAACTGTCATTCTTGCTGTAAGAAAAATCTCTTCCATTATGGGTATTTAGTTAGTTGAAACAATACCCCAACAACAATTCAATTTATTTCTGAATTGTCATCAAGGCGCTCATTAGCTTAATTCCATACCATAAATTTTCAACTCGTAAATTCTCATCCGCTGCATGCTGATTGTTGTCATGATTGGCAATGGGAACAATGATTGCAGGTTTTTTCAAAACATCCGTAAAAAGATAAAGGGGCAATGAGCCACCCAATGTAGGAAGTAAGACCAAGTCGTCACCTATTACATTCCTCGTTCTATTGACTACAGATTGCACAACGGGGATATCCATTGAAGTTCTGGCTGCTGGATAGCCACTGCCTCTAGTGATGAGCGCAATTTTTGGATATTTCATGCGTGTTTGCTGGTCTGGTTCTTCTCTTACAATAAAATAACCTTGTTTTTCAATATGCGCTTCTACGAGATCTTTTTGTTTTTCAGGGTCACAGCCCTTGACTAGTCGAATACCTATGGATGCTGTTGCAGTGGCAGGAATGACATTGCGTGCCAACTTGCCCGTATTGCCACTGCTCAGTCCACGGATAGTAAGTGTGGGGAGTAGAAGTCGTTCGTAGTATGAGCCGGTACCTTCTGTTGTATGCACATTCAATTCTGATTTTAGCTGAGAATCAATTTCAGGTACATTTTGTAATGCCTCTTTTTCACTTTCAGAAAGAGGGTCGACATCATCGTAAAACCCATCAATGACGACATTTCCTTTTTCATCTTTCATACTCGAGATCAGATCGGAAAGCATTTGACCAGGTACCGGAGCCCAATTTCCATAATGTCCACTATGCAATGGCCTGTTTGATCCATAAACAGTCACTTCCATTCCGGTGACGCCTCTCACTCCAAAAACCAGCTGTGGCTTTCTGGACTGATGAACCGGACCATCACAGAACATCCATAGGTCAATTTGGTCCACCAGCTCTTTATTGTCCTCAAGGTATTGCCTCAGCTGCCTCGATCCCGCTTCTTCCTGACCTTCGAAGAAGAAAACGAGATTCGAGGTGATTTTAAGTTTGTTTTCTTTGATCAAGTCAAGCGCTGTTAGAATGGCTGTAACTGGTGCTTTGTCATCCCCAGCGGAGCGTGCATAGATTCTATGATTGGGGTCAATTTCTGCTTGAGATTTGGGAAATTCTATAGGCTCTCCGTCTTCAAAGATTGCTTTGGTGTAATAGGTCGGCTCCCATGGATCGTTCGTCCATTTGGTTTTATCCACCGGTTGTCCATCGTAATGGACATAGAATGCAAGCGTTCGTTTTGCCTTTTTTGCAGGGAGATATCCATAGACAATTGGGGGCGTACCAACCATCCTTAAAAGCTCTGTTTCTACGTCTCTTTTTTCAAGTTCTGATTTTATGTATTCAGCATTCTTGTTGATGTTTTTTAAATCGAAGGCTACATTGGGAATTGAAAGGAGCTCTTTGAAATTGTTGATGATTTCAATCCCATTCTCAGAAATATATTTTTCACTGATTTTGCCAACATTTTGTGAAATAGCGAACAAGCTTGAAATCAGG
>JANQST010000048.1 GCA_028279155.1 Cyclobacteriaceae bacterium | reverse complement strand
CATCTTCCATATAACCATTTTTCAAATAGGGATAATAGACTCCTGTGGAAGAGGTATAGTGGTATAAGTCACAATTTTCCTTAAGCAATTGTGCAGTTTTTTTGGTCCAATCGACTTTATGTCCTGAATTGTCAATCACAACGTCCCATTTTCGATTTTCCAAGGCAGTCAAATTATTCTCCCGATCTCCTTTCAGCTGTTCAACTTCATTGAAAAGCTCACTATGAACGGAGGCTTTTGTCTTTCCTCTTGTGAAGGTGGAAATTTTATGACCTCTACTAATTGCACTTGCAATTTGATGTGGACCTAAAAAACTCGTTCCTCCCAGAATTAGAATATTCAGTTTGTTGCCAGTTGTGTTGGTCTCCTCTTTTTGGTTTTCGCTCCTGGAATTGCAACTAAGCAAGGTTGGAGATACAGCTGAGAAAGCTATGCCTGCTTTTAATCCCAATTCAATAAATTCTCTTCTCGATTTATGCTTATCCATGACATACTTTTTGTTATTGATAATGCTATATACTGTTGAAGATAAGTAAATCCAGGTACTAGTATGGGTTTTTAAAGAGACTAGTTTGAGGCAAACCCAGGCACACTAACACAGGTATGAGTGCTTCAATTAATGCTATGTGTGAGATATGTTCTTATCTCCTTATTCGATTCGCCTCATTTTGGCCTCATATCTTTCAGTGAATGTTCCATCTGAATTTCTAAGGCTTTCAACTCTAATCACTAGGTCATCACTTTCTCTTGTGAGAGAAATATCGTTGAACATTTTGAAACCCAATGTTGGATGGTCAAATGATGAAGCGGCTTTCAATGTCCACTGATCCTTTTTTCGGTAAGAGGTAGTTCTCGTGCCATTTGGGCCAATTCTAATTAAGTCAAAGTGTGATTCTTTTTCGTTATAGGTAAAATAGTAGATCGAGGAACGAGACCTGGACAAGTTGGTATATCTCCCGCTCATTTCTGTTCGATTTACATATCGCTCGCATCTGATGATTCTATTATTTAAGACCCGATAACAGTCCAAAAAACCACTTTCCTTAAAAGCGGAATCATCTGAGCCTACTTCACCAGCTTCTACGCTCCATTTACCGACCATCCACCCAATGGAAGCGATGCTGTCCGTGTTGTATACTTGACTACTGGCTGATGAACCCAGAAGGTTGAATAGGAGATAAGAGGATATAGCTAAATACTTCATGATTTAATGTTTGAATCCACTGAGTAATTATGATTCCAACAATAGGTCAATCCTTGCAGTAACTCTCTCGGATTAATTAAATAGGCATTAATTAATTACAGAGCAGAAGGTTTGATGGGTATTTTGTCTTTCCAATTTTGCAATCTGGATTTTAACAAGCAGACCAAATGTACAGTTAATGTAGGGGCGATTATTTTGTTTCAAGATCGATTGGTTTTCAATTTTGCCGATTAGTTGCAAATGCGAAACATGAAGAAACTGCTATATGGTTTGTTGTTGTGTCCATTCATTCTATCGGCACAGTTAAATGAAAGTGATACGCTCAAAGTGAAAGCCAGTCTTTCATTGACCGGGTTTTACCAGGAAGGAAATGTAGAAACCTTCATTTTTAGAGGAAGAACGGACTTCAGTGTCAGGCCCTGGAAGAAGTGGGTTTTCAAAACCCAAAACTCCTATGTGTACCAGGAATTTGGAAAGGAAAAAGCTGATGAAGATATTCTGAGCCTGAATTTCCTGTATTTCAATCCGGAGAAAAAGATCTACCCATTGGTCTTAGGTTTTGTTAGTACCAACTTTCGTAGAGAGATTGATTTGCGCTATTTGGTCGGTGCAGGAATAACTTACCAGGTATTGACCCGTAAAGATCATTGGCTCAAATTTTCGATTACCGGTGAGTACGAGGAAACAGAATTTGCGAATGCTACTTTTAACAAGACCGAGTTTAACGGAGGCCAATTCATCAGTACATTTAGAGGGACCGTTTGGGTGAATGGCAGATATCAGTTGTTTGATAAGAAGTTGATTTTGAGTCACGAGAGTTACTTTCAGCCCTCTGTTGAGCAAGGAAACAACTATCGCTGGCAAGCGGATATTGGTGTTGAAATGCCCATCATTAAGTATTTAAATTTCAAAATCAACTATCTGCACACATTTGAAAGTGTTGTGATCGCAGATCAAAAGGAGGAAGATCGGTTTTTAACTTTTGGGTTTACGTTGAGGAGTTTTTAAGAATACGCTTTGAGATAAGCACGCGTTACAAAGCGCGTGCTCAAGAGTTAATTAATTCAAACGTTATTCATCCAATGGTAAATAGCGCTCTTTTATGATGTTGAAATGATGAATTTGATGTGCCGTAATCGTCAACCCTATGGTGTACAATGGCATCTCATATTCAAAAAACACACAATTGGTTTCAAGAATCTTTTTGTTGAAAGATTCAAACATCAACATGGTTGACTGACGCGCAACCCGCAACTCATTTACCAACTGCTCAATAGATAGCTCATTTGCATTTGAGTTGCTACCCATTATTTCCTGGTCATGTGCAACAGGGATGGTTCCTTCACATCGAGCAAAAATGATCGCTCTAAAACACCAAATTCGTTCCCAATCAATGAGATGTTGCAGTATTTTGTGAATGGACCATTTACCTTTTTCATACGTCTTCAAACCAATTCGATTCAATTGAGTGATATCTAAATTGTCAATTTGATCCAGACTTTTTTGTAGTGCTTCATAAAGCGCTGTGTCCCCGTTCAATTCAAAGACGTACGCTAAAAATTCCGGGTCCTTTTTTACTTCTTGATTTTTCATAAACAATAGTTGTTGTTAGTGAAATTCGTGTGCAATCTGGCCAATTAATTCCAAGCCCATCATCCTATAAGCTTAAGTGAATGAATACCCAAAGCATTAGTCAGTATTGATTAACAACACACGAATACGTTAATAAAATGAAATTGAGTTCGGAAGACATCCGAACATTGAATTATTAGTCTCAGCGTTTGCTGGCTACTAATTATGCAACTATTAGTTTCAGAATCATTTTCAGAGATGAATCATTTATGAAATATAAAGGTAGGTAATTATGCTCAGCTGTCATCATCTCTACTCCCCATGAATCCGATATAAATCATCCGTTGCCTGAAGCAATTTTCGCTTTAGCACGGGACTGAACTCAGGATTGTCTGATAAGAAGGTGGTCAATACAGTGTATGCTTCTTCTGAGGAGTAATTACCGATGGTACTCACCAGCCATCGTTTTGGAAAGAAGATATCGCCAGTCAACTGGATCTCTTCTATCAATTCAAGACAGGTGGGAAGCAATTGCGTGGAACTTTCATGTCGCAATGGGTGGTGAATGTTGTTCACAGCAGTCAACACCCACGATTCCTTTTCCCGGTTCACTGCTTGTCGTAACGACTCGAAAAAATCATTTCGTACTTGTGCATCATTGGAAAGGGACGGAATCAAAAATTTGAATCGTTCAATCTTGTCGGGGTTTTTGAAAGATGCTACAGTGGATTGAATGATTTCCTCAGCCTTCGGATGCCCATAAATACACAGCTCCATGGCCATGTTGGCATAATCGTCAGTATTTAGTTTCAGGTCCTTGATCGTTGTCTCTTTGTTCCAGATCTTATAGAGCGTATCCTGTCCAGTGGAGCTGTATGCGATGGATCTGAATAGACCAAACAGTGTTTTCTTTCTATTGGCAGGTAGGTCATCATTGATAATGCTGATTAAGGATTGTTCTAATTCTTGCTGCACTTCCGACCGTTCTTCTTCTGACAAATACTTCCAGAAAAGCGTACGTAGCTGGTTCGTTATCAATCTCGTAATTAGCTCGTTATTCTCGGTTTTCAAACCTTCTTTCATCAAGTCAACAGCCTCAAGGGCATTGACCTTGCCACCCAGCACGTTTTCATACAGATTGATGTAAGCATAGGCTCTTGCTACCTCGTCCTTGATAGTCGTAGTTTGCTGAATGGTTTCAGCAGTGATAGGGAAGATGCCATAGCCATAACCATCATAATTGTAGACGATCGCGTCCGGCTTAGGTAATCCGTGAGCTTCATTCAGTACTGTTTTTCTTACAGTGATGTTGGCCTGAACTTCTATGACAGAATCGGGATAGATCAAACCGACTGTGAATGATTGTGGCCACACCTTGTCACTACCATCTTCCGCAGATTGACTGACCTCAAAATTGGTAATCGTCCCCAGTTCTCCGTAGGTGATCTGATCCGAAAGAACAGGTCGACCGGATTGGTTCACCCATACGTCACTCCATTGCTTCATGTCAATGGAGGTTTTAGAATCAAGGATTTCTACCAGGTTTTCCCATTCCGCATTTCCATCCTTATATGTAGCGATGTATTCCTTAATGCCTTCCTGAAAGGATGCTTCACCCATTGCGGCTTCCAGTTGACGCATCATGATCGGGGCTTTGTTGTAGATGATTCGCCCGTAAAGGGTTCCTGCATTTTTCAGGTTGTCCAACTGCTGTTTAATGGGGTTGGTACCGGCCGTTCGATCTTCGCTATAGGCGCTTGGATAGTGGTTCGTTACGAATTGCAGGTTGTGATTGATTTCTGGGAACGATGGGTTGACAATCTTATCCGCCATGAAATTAGCAAACACTTCCTTCATCCACACATCGCTGAACCACTTCATAGTGACCAGGTCACCAAACCACATGTGAGCGGTTTCGTGTGCGATCAACTTTCCACGGCCTAGCTTTCTGCTTTCGGTCGCACTGTTATCTAGAAATAGCGATGATTCTCGGTATTGGATGGCTCCAACATGCTCCATGCCGCCATACTGAAATCCGGGAATGGTGGCGAAATCCAGTTTTTCAAAGGGAAAAGGATAACCTGTATAGTCTTCCAGAAAATCAATGGACTGTTGATGATGCTTGAAAATTTCTTTGAGACTCGCTTTTCTTTTTTCTTCGTTTGTTTCCCGATAAAGTAATTTCATATCGAAAGAACCCGGGTTCTGAACTTCAGTTTCAAACTTTCCAGCGACAAAGGAGAAAAGATAGGTACTCATCTTAGCTGAAGTACCAAAACGATGTTCTATAAATGCACCTTTTTCCTTTTGCTCAATTTCCAGTGCACCAGCCAGCACTTCCCAGTCAGATGGAGCGGTGATCGTCAAATTGTAAGTTGCTTTGATGTCCGGTTGGTCAAAGCACGGAAACAGCGTGCTTGCCCGGTCAGGGACCAGTAGGGTGTAGAGGAACTCATCGTTTCGGTTGAGCGAAAGTTCGCCAGCAAGAAAATTTACTACAACTACATTTTGGCCCTTTTTGAGGTGTTCAGATGCAATGATCAAATGCTCTTTCCGATGATCTGTTTCGATTGATGCTCCATTGACTTCCACGGATTGTACTCGATCGGCTTTTTCGTTGAAATCAAGGTAAAGGGGATGAGTAAGATCATTGATGTCCAGGTTCAACTCCAGAGTGGAATTTATTGGCTGTGAACGCTCCTCCGGAATCTCAAAAGAGAGATCATACACCACGTTCGAAACTTGTTCCTTTCGGTACTCTGCCATCGTTAGCGGAATACCAACATCAAGTAAATCTGTTGGTGTTTGACAAGAAATTCCGAGAATTAAAATCAGAAGGAGGGAGCACGTATTTTTCATAAGTCGCAAGGTAAAAGCTGGCGACCATTTTTTGTAGGACAATGTGATTTGCGGTTTGCTCAGCAGCCAATACTACAATTCAAGTACCTTCCAAGGAGTGTTTTTTGGAGGAGTCTCAAAAATCCCATACACTGTAGATCCTGTTCCAGTCATGGAGCTGTAGATAGCTCCTTTTTGGTACATTTCTTCCTTTATTTTTTCTACTTCCGGATGATTAGGGAAGATGGAGGTTTCAAAATCGTTAACGAGTAAATCTTTCCATTCATTGATTGGCAGTTGGACAATGTCTGAAATGGATACTTCAGGAGCTGTAGGATGAATTCCTGAAAAGGCCTCTTTGGTCGAGATGTGGAGATCAGGATTATACATGGCCAAAAACAGACCTGAGAGATTGACGTTACATGCATGAAAGATTTCTCCTCTTCCGGAGGCAAGAGTAGGTTTGTTCTGGATGAAGAACGGGCAATCGCTTCCAAGCTTCAAAGCGTATTCTTCAAGTTTCGCTGTGCTCAATTGTAGCTCGAATAGATCGTTGAGCAACTTTAGTACGAAAGAACCATCGGCAGAACCACCACCCAAACCGGCACCCATTGGAATCGCCTTCAACAAATGAATCTCAATTGGAGGAAGGTCAAAATCAACTTCAAGTAACTGATAGGCTTTGACACATAAGTTATGCTCCCAGTCACCGGGTATTTCTAATCCATATGAATGGAAGCCAAATTCCGCGGATTCAATTATTTCCAGTGAATCGCGCCAGGGAATAGGATAGAAGCAACTCTCAAGATCATGGTAGCCGTCCTCTCGTTTTGCCAGGATATTTAATCCGAGATTGATTTTGGCGTTGGGGAAGGATAGCATAGTAGAAAGTCAAAAGTAGTAAGTCGTTAGAACTAGTTACTTACTACTTTCTACTTTAATCTTTTTACTTATCCAGTTGCTCCAAAATCTCAGGTGTAATTCCTGAAGTTGAGAACCCACCATCGTGCATCAGGTTCTGCATGGTGACCATTCGGGTAAGGTCCGAGAACATTACCACACAATAGTCTGCGCAGCTCTCCGCATCAGCATTTCCAAGTGGAGACATATCATTGCCATATTTAAAGAAAAGATCAAAGCCTGGTACACCTGATCCGGCAGTGGTCATGGTAGGGGATTGAGAAATGGTGTTCACCCGTACTTTCTTGGATTTACCTAATCGCTGACCATAGCTTCTGGCGATGGATTCCAAAACAGCTTTTGCTTGTGCCATGTCAGAGTAATCAGGAAACGTTCGTTGAGCGGCAATGTATGAGAGCCCCAAAATAGATCCCCACTCATTCATGGCATCTAATTTTTCTGCAGTCTGCATAACCTTATGAAAGGAGAGTGCTGAAACATCAAGCGTTTTTAAGAACCAGTCGTAATTGAGGTCTCCGTAATCCTTGTTCTTGCGAACATTGGGACTCATTCCAATGGAATGAAGGATGAAATCAATTTTACCGCCAAGCACCTCGGTTGATTTATTGATAAGGTTTTCAAGATCTTCTATGGAAGTTGCGTCCGCAGGAATGATCTCAGCACCACATTGTTCACCTAGTTTATTGATCTCGCCCATTCGCATAGCGATGGGAGCGTTGCTTAGGGTGAATTTTGCGCCTTCTTCGTGTGCTTTTTCAGCGACTTTCCATGCAATAGAGCTATTATCTAATGCTCCAAAAATGATTCCTCGTTTTCCTTTTAATAAATCGTATGCCATGTTGTTAGATTAAGATTGGTGGCCAAAATTAGCCAATTTGAAGTAACTCTTTTGCGCTTTCTACGGCAGCAGTTGCAGGATTTTCGCCTCCGATCATTTTAGCAATTTCAATCACACGATCTTCGTTTTCCAGCTTTTTAATCTTGCTGACTGAGCGAACTGAGCCGTGATCTTTATAAACAAAGTAATGGGCATCACCTCCGGCTGCAAATTGTGGTAAGTGGCTGATGCTGATGACCTGGTGGTTTTTAGCCATGGATTTCATCATCTGGATCATTTGGAGAGCGACCTGTCCTGAAACCCCAGTGTCAATTTCATCAAATATGATTGTAGGTAGAGATGTCTTATCCGCAATCAGGTACTTGATGGCAAATATTAACCTGGAGAATTCTCCACCGGAAGCGACTTCCTTTAGTTCCTGGGGTTTGATCCCTTTGTTGGCGCTGAACAGCATGTCAACTTGATCGAGACCTGTGCTATTAGGTTCTGAAGGAAGCACCTGGATCTCAACGGTACCGTTTTCGATTCCAATGTTTTTGATGATCTTCTCAATTTCATCTGAAAAATTGAGTGCAAAAAGCTTTCGGGATTCGGATAGTTTTTCACCGCTACCAAGCATTTTCTTTTCTGCTTTTTCAAGCACCAATTTTGCTTTTTCGATTTCGCCATCCAGATTTTCCACTTTGGATAGACTCTCATCAAGGGAGTTTCTAAGGTCCAAAAGTTCGGTTACACTTTGAGTATTGTGTTTTTTCTGCAAGCGATAGAGGTGGTCGAGCTGCTCTTTTAACTCTTGTATACGTTGCGGGTCATGCTCAATTCGATCCTGGTTAACTTGGATTTCGCTCAAAATGTCTTGAAGCTCGATGGAAGAACTGTTGAGTCGATCATGCAAATCGGAAAGATCTTTGGAAAAATCAGCGATCGAGGCAAGCGATTGGTTCACTTCCTTTAGTTGCTGTAAGATTGCCACTTCGGATTCGTCAAGTAAGTGAATCGATTGAGAAAGCTTTAACTTGATCTCTTCAGCATTTTCAAGTACTTCGAGCTCTTTTTCTATTGCTTCCTGATCAATCGAATCGAGGTTGATCTGGTTGAGTTCCTCAAGTAAAAATTTCTTGTAGTCAAGATCTTCAGCACCTTTTTGAGCTAACTCGGTTAACTCCTCAAAGGTCTTTTTTGCCTCTGCATAATTTGAAAAATCAGTTTTGTATTTGGCTTCCAATTCATCGTGCCCTGCAAACGCATCCAATACCTCCAATTGGTATTTATTGACCCCAAGACTTAACGATTCGTGCTGTGAATGGACATCCATCAAGCGCTCGCCAATGCGTTTCAAAGCAGCCAGCGTAGCAGGAGTGTCATTGACGAATGCCCTGGATTTTCCATTTGCGGTGACTTCTCTTCGGATAACGCATTCCTCTTCATAGTCCAAATCTTCTTCCTCGAAGATCGTTTTCAATTTATATTGGGAGAGATCAAAAATTCCTTCGACTATGCACTTCTGGTCCTTGTCTAGCAACACTTTGGTATCAGCCCGATCACCAAGCAACAGTCCGACCGCACCTAACATAATCGATTTTCCAGCCCCTGTTTCCCCAGTAATAATGTTGAGCTTCGAAGATGGATCCATCTCGAGTTCTTCGATCAGCGCGTAATTTTTTATTTGAAGGGATTTGATCATGTACCGTCTCTGGAAAGAGACAGCAAAGATATTCAGAGTCTACTCAATGAGCACACGATAATCATCTGATCTTGATGGATCGATGCTATTTAGAAGGTTGTAGGCTTGTCGTCTTTTGGCCAGACTTGTTTCACCAAAAAGCTGGGTAAGCTCATTTGATTTTGCATCCATGAAGGTAATGGTAAGAATGGATCTTGGTCTTGCCCGATTGGCTCTTTGTACTTCTGAAAGTGCACTCAAAATATTGCCTTCTGCTTCATCTTTCTGATCTGCCATGATATCTAATCCAGTTCTGTGGTATGCATACAATGCGTTTCTAATTCCTTCTAGTTGAGGATTCCGCAGGTTTTCAACCAACCAATATCTATTTCTAATGCTGTTGAATTGTTGCCAACCGTTGAAACCTGATTGCTGTGCATTATTGACAATATTCCAAGCTTTTTCATAATAAGGTTCACCACCAAGTTCAGAAAAAGAATCATAATCCATTCCAATAATGATGTATGCATAAAAGGCCAGAAGTGAGGTGATGTTGCTGGTAAAGACGTTTTCGTTAAATCTTAATGGCTGTGACTGCACAAATTCGAAGGTCCAATCCCTGTCAGCAAAATTCAGCAACACACTTTCATAGTTGGTTCCATATACAGGACGGCTGGAAAGCACTTGTACTGTGGCTTCAAAAACTCCTATACTAGGTTGCTCATTGATATTGATCAATAAATTGCAATTGATGACTTCTTCTTCATCGAAGATGTCGTTTGTCCATTTGGTATTGTTGAGAAATTGGGCAAACTCCGTTTCCATATCCTGGAATATGCCTCGCTCTGTAGTTTGAACCTGCTGAGCATTTACAATAACCCTGCAATTGAGCTCTTGGGAGAATCCCCAACTACTTAGACCAACGAAAAACAAAATGATTGTGATCCTCATTTGATGTGTTGAATCGTGTAATCTACTATATCAGCAGCTACTTCCTTCTTACTTTTCAACTCAAATTTGACCTCCTTATTGTTCTTGTCAAAGAAAGTGACCTTGTTCGTGTCATTTTGGAAACCAGCCCCGGAATCGTTCAATGAGTTTAAAACGATCAGATCAAAGTTCTTTTTTTTCAACTTTTCTCTGGCATGCGTTTCTTCTTTGTTGGTTTCAAGTGCAAACCCAATATTGAATTGACCATTCTTTTTTTGCCCTAGTTCATAGGCTATGTCCGGATTCTTCACAAGGTTAATCTCCAGGGAATCATCACTTTTCTTGATCTTTTCACTTTTTGGATTAGCAGGACGATAATCAGCTACAGCAGCAGCAAAAACAGCGATATCGCAGCTTTTAAATTTTTCTTCTGCAGCCGCGAGCATTTCGGATGCGGAATTAACTTTTGTTACTTCAACGCTTTCGGGAACAAACTGAGAAGGGCCAGAGATGACCGAAACTTCTGCTCCTGCATTCTTAAACGCTTCTGCTAGAGCCACTCCCATTTTTCCTGAAGAATGATTGCCAATAAATCTAACTGGATCAATAGCCTCATGGGTAGGACCAGAAGTGATCAGAACTTTTTTGTTTTTTAAGGCTTCGCTATTTCTGAGCTTTTTTTTTACAGCTTCGAGTAATTCTTCAGGCTCTGCCATGCGGCCCTGACCTACAAGTCCACTCGCCAGTTCTCCTTCGGTTGCATCAATCACTTCATTGCCAAATGATTGTAGCTTTTTCAAGTTTTCGACAGTTGATGGATGCTTGTACATATCCAAATCCATTGCGGGAGCTAGCATAACCGGACATTTCGCAGATAGATAGGTTGCGAGAAGGAGATTGTCACAAATGCCATTGGCCATCTTTCCTAATGTATTGGCGCTGAGTGGGGCTACAATCATCAAATCGGCCCAAAGGCCAAGCTCAACATGGTTGTTCCATTCACCAGAATCCCTTTCGAAGTATGTTGAATAAACGGGGTTTTTGGAAAGGGTCGATAGCGTCAAGGGTGTGATGAAATCCTTCGCGCTATCGGTCATAACAACCTTTACTTCAGCTTCTTCCTTTACAAGGAGACGAACAAAAAAAGCGGTTTTATAGGCTGCTATTGACCCACAAACCGCTAATAATATTTTTTTCCCCTTTAACATGGGAAAGTTTATTTAAAGTTCTGACTGAGTGTCTTTTGTCTCTTCCTCTTCAGGCATTCTAAAATTCAATTCCCCGTTAAGGAATTGATCTGTTGCACTAGAAGATGGTTTAGGCATTCTTTCGTAGAATTTAGAGATCTCTATTTGCTCTCTGTTCTCAAAGATTTCTTCAAGATTATCTACTGAAGAAGCAAATTCTGCAAGCTTGCCATTCAATTCTTCTTTTTGATTCGAACTGATCTGTCTTGCTCTTTTTCCAATGATCACAATTGATTCGTAGATATTGCTTGTTGGTTCTGCAATTTCCTTGTTATCTCTTGTAACCAGCGCCGCTGTTGAATGATGCATAATATGCTTTTTTATTTTGAACCCGCAAATTTAGTTAATTCTTCGATGCTTTTTGCATAAAAACCTTCAGCATCTTTGATGAATTCACTATTAGGGTATTTATCAATGAATTCCTCGTAAAACTTTACCGTATTTCTGTATCGTTCTTCCTGAACAGATGTGATACTTTGTTCTGCAAGATCGAATGCAGTTTCTATGTTGAGGTATGAAATTTCCTCGTTGAATTTTGAATCAGGATAGTCATTTCTGAAGTTCTTGAACGCCACCAAAGCTGATTTATACCTCCTCAGCTTGTGATACAGTTTGGCTGTGTTATAAGCTTTGGTCTCAAGTTTCACCTGCATTTCATCAATGATTTTGTCCGCATCAGGGGCATATTCTGAGGCAGGATATTTATTGATGAAGTTTTGCATGGCAGCTATCGCCTCATAGGTACTTGTTTGATCCAGCTGATATTCGGGAGATTGTAGATATAGGGAATATGCATGCATGTAGGATGCTTCTAACACATATTCACTTCTTCCATAAATGGTGACAAATTCCTGGAATTGGTGAGCACTTAGGATGTACTGTTTTTGTTGATAGTAGGCGTAGGCAAAGTAGAAATTCCCTTTTTCTGCTTCTTCCGTTCCGCGAATAATTGGAAGAATTTCCTCGAAAAGAACTGTCGTTTTATTGTACTTTTCTTCCTCATAATATTGAAGCGCAGCCTCGTATTTCACCTTCCAATCAGGACTTTTTTGTATTTTTCTGAATTTGCTACACCCAAAAAGGCTGATGGCTATGATAAAAAAGATGGATAAACGCATTCCCCGCATAATTGTCGAAATCGATCGCAAAATTACTTGTTTAACACTTAAACGGAAACAAAGCCTAAATCATTCTTTCTGACCTTTAGGCTTTTTTAACAATTTTCGCTCGTTATCAGGAAGACCTTCTAAATCTAGCTTTATTGATGGAATAGGTTTTTGTTTCTCTGGCTCTTCAGAACCTTCGGTTGTCTCGGTTGCTACATTGAGGTAAACCACCTCTTCGAAGGTTGGTCGTGTGTCACCACGCCATAAAAATCCTTTCAGTCGTTGCATGTCAGCTGTCAGCTCATGTGGGGGGATAAATTTGGCTTCTGGCTTCTTGTAAAAACTGATGTTATTCAACTCTTCATCCACAAATCTCATAGTGAGATCACTGCATAGAATTCGGTTCATGCCCATGGTTGTAGTCTCGTTAGGGTCTGACTCGTCCAACACATAGTAAAGTGCCTCTCCGTTTCCATTGACGTCTATTTTATTGATGATTCCATCAATGAAAGACGCTTTCATTGTTCTTCCTTTCACTTGATTGTAATTGTTGATCGTATCAATACCGATGAGGAAGGAATTCTGGAGAAGCGTCATCGTTTTGATTTGATCGTTCGATATTTCAATTGTAATGGTGTCACCCTCGATTTGATTATCAAGATTCCAGATCACAGGATCATTGTACATGAAAATGGTAGAGTCGGACAAAAAGTAAGAAGCGGAATCTGCGATTCCTTGTAGATTATACCTCCACAATTTCACATTGTAGTATGCAAGTACCCGTTTCGCTGAATCGTATTCACTTTCGATGGAAACAAGTGTATCTGCGGAAACATAGAAGGTGTCTCGATCCAATATACGTTCCATAAACGCGTGTCCAAAAACTTTGCTGATTTCCTTGTTTTTGTCTGTAAATCCCTCATCTCCATACAAAATCACATCATCTTCTTTGGCTCTTAGCTTCACATTTCCAATTGCCTTGTAGTATTGATTTAGGTCGTCGAAGAAAAGCTCATCACCTTCCAGGTAATAATCTTCAGTTTCAATATTCCCGCCCACAAAATCTGATTGATCTTCTTCTGTCCTAAATTCTCCTCCTTTTGCGTGAAGCACTGAACCATCCTCATTTGTGATCTCTGTTCTTCCGATTGTGACAGCAACTTTTGTGTTTGTATCGTAATTGAGGGTATCGGATTTGAGCGTATAGTCAGGAGCTACAAGAATCACATCTTTGCGGAATTGTGAATAATCCTCTTTGGAATACAGATAGCCAATTTCACTGGACAAGGTATTGGTACTGTCTTTTAATTGCCCGCCATTGAAGTAATTGGCAACTTCAGTGTCTGTGTTGTAATCAAGGAAATCAGTGAAAAGTTGTTGTTCTCCGTGCGTATAGACCACCTGGTCTCGAAGTTTGGCTGTTTTTCGCTTGCCATCATAAACGAGTGTATTGGAAGTAATTACTGTTGAATCATCAACAATTTTCACATGTCCAAATGCTTCCATCAAATTGTCGCGCACATAGTAGAGCGAACTATCACAATACATGGTTGTGCCTTCCTGAGCAAAAACGACATTTCCTGTCAGTTTACGGATTTTCTTTCCTTTTTCGCGAAATTCAAACAATTCATCAGCTTTGTACTGAATTCGTTCGTTCTTCTGGCCTATAGATAGAAGAGGTAGAAGGATTAAGGAAAAAAATATGACGCGTGTGATTTTTCGCATTTTAAGCAAAGGTAACTTACGTTAATGCACTCTTTACAAAAACAGTTCCATGATTTTATCAAGAAGCAAGAACTTCTGAACGAAGATGATCTGGTTTTGTTGGCCGTAAGTGGTGGCCTGGATTCCATGGTTATGGCTGATCTGTTTCTCAAATCCAATTGGAGGTTTGAGGTTGCCCATTGCAATTTCAATTTGAGAGGCAAGGAATCTGATGGGGACGAGGAGTTTGTTCAAGCATGGGCAAAGGAGAATGGGATTCAACTCAATGTTAAGAATTTTAAACTTGGCAAAGGGTCTACTCAAATCAATGCGAGAAATGCTCGATATGAATGGTTCCATGAACTTTTAATAGAAAAGAAGCTTAATAAGGTCTCAACTGCTCATCATTTGAATGATTCTTTTGAAACATCATTGATCAATCTCGTGCGCGGCACAGGTGTCAAAGGTCTTGTTGGAATGCGTACCCAAAATGAAAAAGTGATCAGACCGATGTTGTTTGCATCTAAGGATCAACTAGAGGAGTATGCGAAGGAAAATGCGCTTAAATGGCGTGAAGATTCTTCCAATCAGAAGGTGGACTATGAAAGGAATTTTTTGAGATTAGAAGTGATCCCGAAGTTGCTCGAACTTAATCCATCGTTGATCCATACCTATCAGAGTACCTCAGAAAGGTTGGAAATGGCTGCTGAGATGATCTCATCCCATGTAATGGAAGTCAAAGCCAAACACATATTAGTAAATGGTTCTACTACAGAATTAACGTTGGATTGGGTGGAAACGAATACCGACCTGTTGATATTAAGTGAAATATTGTCTGAATACGGGTTTAGTTATGCTATTTCCAAGCAGATTTTTGAATCGTTGGGAAAACCAGGAAAACAATTTTTTACCAATAACCTTGTCTTATCCATCGATAGGAATTCGCTGTTTATTAAACCACAAGAAGTGGATGCCGGTGATCTTTTGAGAATCGAAAGCGAGGGTGATTTCCATTTTCATGAAACCAAATTCAGAGTTGCCTTTATCGATAAGAGCGAATTGAATTTCGCGGGAAATACGGAAATAGCTTTTTTGGATGCAGACCTGATCCATTTTCCATTGAAGGTAAGAAAGTGGAGGAAGGGCGATAGATTCACACCACTTGGAATGAATGATTCGAAGAAAGTTAGTGATTATCTGATTGACAAAAAAGTACCATTGGCTTTAAAGGATGACGTATTAGTGGTTCAATCAGGGGATCAGATCGCTTGGTTGGTTGGTCATCAAATTGCTGATGGGTTTAAAATAAGTGAAGCTACAAGGAATGTGCTGTGCGTTTCATTTGAAGATGCTGAACCACGTTCAGCATGACTTAAAGAAGTATTACTATTCCTCCGTGAGTCTCCTTGACTTGTTTCAGGGTCTTTGGATATTGACTTTAATCTTTACTATTCAATAGCGTGCCTGCCTCACTTTTGATAATCTCTAAAAGCAGATCCAGGTGCTTCAAATGTGTTCGAAAGATCACAACTGCAACCCTTATCCAGAAAATTCCATCAAGGGTGGTGGAGGAAAGAAAGACCCTACCATCGTCCTGGATAGCTTTGATGAGTTTTTCATTGAAAGCATTTGCATCTCCACTTTCCGGAACAAATCTGAAAATTGCTACCGATAGATCGGGTTTTGGACCCACTTTAAAGCCAGGTATCTTTTGAATCTCTTGATAAAAATAGTTGGCTAGAAGTAGTTTTTCTCTCAACGCGGCCTTAAATGGATTAAGTCCAAAAAGTTTTAGTGGTAGCCACAAGCGTAATCCTCTGAAATGCTTGGTGAGTTCAGGTGAAACATCCGCAGGGTTGACTTCTTCCTCAACTTCAACAAGATCCTGAAGATAGTCAGCGGTGTATTGGTGTGCTTGATATAAAGCCTTTTTGTTTTTGATCAATACCGCGCCGGTACCAAAGGGAAGGAAGAGGCATTTGTGAGGATCGAGCGTAATTGAATCTGTTTGATCAATGCCTTCGAATTCTTTTTCTAGTTCAGGAAGTAGCTTAAAAAACCCACCATAAGCAGCATCCACATGATACCAAATGTTACAATTTGCCGCTACAGTAGCGATTTCAGAGATTGGATCAATGGTTCCGGTATTCGTAGTACCCATCGATGCATTAATAATAAAAGGTATTAAGTCTGATTCCTGGTCTTTTTCAATGGCTGACTTGAGTTCCTGGACATCCATTCTCAATTGATCATCAAGGGGTATGTATCTCAATTGCGCTTCTCCCAAACCGGCAATCCTTAGTGCTTTTTGTAGCGAATGATGAGCTTGATCTGAAAGGTATATTACCAACCGATGGAAATCTGCTGCTTTGATGCCTTTGGCTTCTCTGGCTGTAACCACTGCTATCAGGTTTGAAATTGAACCACCAGAGGTCAAGTTACCTGTTGCATTTTCCGGGAAGCCCATCAATTTCGACATCCAACGAAGGAGCATATTCTCTAGTCGCACGGCACCCGGGGCAGGAAAGAAGATACCTGCGTATTTGTTACTGATGGCAGCTAGATAATCACCCAGTGCAGACGGGTAAAGTCCACCCCCTGGGATGTAGCCCATATGTCCTCCGGATGCAGGGTTAATTCCATCCTCCTCGATGTGTGATTTCACACCATTTAGTAACTCTGGTAGAGAAGATGATTCATCACCAATGTCGTAGTTAAGAATTCCAGCTCCTTTGTCTTCATTTTGATAATAGGCATTGGCATCATCCAAAGAGTTGAGAAACTCTGTAGTATGTTCAAGGATTTGCCTATTCCAGGTTGCTCGTTGATCTTCTGGCGGATCAAGCAGAAGCGCGATTTTCTCTTGCTCTTTTATTTTGTCAATCATCGAAATCAAAAATAATGATGTCTTGAGCAACGGCTGTGATTTTTAAATTTTGCAATTAAGTTTGCGTCCATGAAGACTGCAGAGATACACACCAAGAAAGGGGTCATGAAAATCGAGTTTTTTGAAAATGATGCCCCTAACACCGTTCAAAACTTCGTTGACCTTGCTGAAAAGGGCTACTATGATGGATTGACCTTCCACAGAGTTATTCCGGATTTTGTAGTCCAGGGAGGATGCCCGAAAGGTGACGGAACAGGAGGGCCAGGCTACCAAATTGATTGCGAATTAGATGGTGATAACCAATATCATGATCGTGGTGTACTTTCCATGGCGCATGCGGGAAGAAACACAGGTGGATCTCAGTTTTTTATTTGTCACAGTAGAACCAATACTGCTCACCTTGACAGAAATCACACCGTATTCGGGAAAGTGGTTGATGGGCTTGAAGTGATCGATGAAATTCGTCAGGATGACGTGATGGAGAAGGTGGTGATCGGTTCCTAAGAAATATTCTCACATCTTATAATTCCGCCTATCAAGAAGTAGCTTTTTGAAGTAGTATTTGTGTTTTATCTTCGGATACAACCAAAATTCCACTTCATTATGAAAGCCGTTTGCTTCTTACTTCTTTTTACGTCCATCCTGATCACTTCTGCCCAGGAAGATAAGGAAATAGAACGCTTGAGAAATCAAGTATCTAATCTCCGACATAGTTTTGATCGCTTGCAGAAATCCATGGACGATTTGCTATGGTATGATAAAGTTGGCGATGTAGCCTATATAGATAAAGTGTACCTGACAGGTCCTCCAAAAGCAGACCGAGTTGAAAAAAACAAGACAAGACAGGGGTATGGTAATCCGTTTAGATTCCAGTCCTATGTGTTTATTCCAAAAGGCATTGATGCGACTAAGAAGTACCCGTTGTTGGTGCTTCCACATGGTGGCGTTCACAGCAATTTCAACACTTTTTACACCCACATCATTCGGGAGTTGATGGCGCAGCAGTACATCGTCGTAGCAGCGGAGTATCGAGGAAGCACTGGTTATGGTAGAGGATTTTATGAGGCCATTGATTATGGAGGATTGGAAGTGGAAGATGTCTATGCTTCAAAAAAATACATGGTTGAAAATTATGACATTGTTGATGGTTCGCGAGTCGGAATCTTTGGCTGGAGTCATGGTGGCTTAATCTCCTTGATGAATATTTTCGATCATCCTGATGACTATAAGGTAGCCTATGCAGGGGTTCCTGTGAGTGATTTGATCGCCAGGATGGGTTATAAGACAGAGAGATATCGTGATCTTTATTCTGCAGATTTTCATATCGGAAAAACAGCCTATGAGAACGTGGAGGAATACAAGAAACGTTCTCCGGCATGGCAAGCGCATAAATTAAAAACGCCTCTATTGATTCATACCAATACGAACGATGCAGATGTGAATGTCCTGGAAGTGGAACATCTCATTAAGTCTCTGAAGGCAGAAGGAAAGAAATTCGAGTACGAGATTTTCCAGGATGTACCTGGCGGTCATTCTTTTGATCGAATTGATTCCAAAAAAGCCCAGGAGGTTCGCTTGAAGATTTACAAATTCCTGGGTGGCTATTTAAATCCACCTAAACCGTTCAACGGAGTAAAGGCACTAAGGAAAGCAGCCTACCGGTACTAAACAGGAGCGGTTGACTGCTTTTTTTCCTTAGCTGGTTAGGGCAATAATTGCCAGTATGGTTAGGAATACAGTAAGGATTCGAACTGATCGTACTAATAATCGACCTCTTACAACTGCAACTGTGATGTTTTGTTTTGAATTCATGATAGATGCTTGTTAGTTAATTCTTTGTGATGGGTGTTGTCAAAGGTTGTGGTGTGGAATCTGAGGTTTTGAAATTGTCTTTATCGTTTTCCGGAAGACCAAGGAATCCCAAAAGAGCTAGCACTAGAACAATGATCTTGAAAATTATTTGTTTCATGATGCTACTCTTTTTGATAACTTAAAATAGGACAGAAGCCAAGCTTTAATTATGCCCGTCCTTGCTCCCAATCGATGGGAGAAGGAGCGCATAGTGATGATGACCAGAGCGATCAATAGAATTACTTTTAATGTTTTCATAGCCAGGCGGTAGATTGCGTGTGAGGCTAAACTAAATGACCATACGAAAAGTGATCACCGACGAAATGAGGCTAGTTTTTGGAGAAATTGCAGGCTACGCAAGAAAAGCTCTTTACAATCTTGACAAACCTTAAAAAGTTGTGGTTTTTGCAACCTTACGACTGCTTTTTGCAAAAAATGCAACTCTTTTCAGATCAGGTGAGATGATTTACAAAAGAATTAATTGCCGACTATCAGGAAATATGCCTGATCAAGAGATCCAATTGATCAAATCCTCTTTTGAAGAACTGGAATCTTGCCGTTGCAGAGGCTTGACTGATAAGCATGGATTTCTTCTCCAGGTTCACATACCAGTCTTTAGTTGTTTGACAATATTCCTTATTGCTTGTTTTAATAAAACGGTGATTGAGATGACCTAGATAAACTGTGCTGAAATCATCTAGCTCCACATGGATACAGGTATTCTCATCTTCCAACTCACTATAGTATAGATTGAATTCTGCTCCTCCTGCTTTTTCGTCATCAATGAATTTCTTCCCATGTTCTGCTTGGTTTTGGATCGTTTCCAGGAGTGTTTTCAATTCTGAGCATACACTGATTGCGATCTCCTTGTCTTCAAATATCCCCGCATCCCAGCAGAAACGGACCTGGTTCATGATGCCGATCATGGTATAATCGGTCCATATTTCAGTGGAGGGGATATGCATATAGTTGTCGTAGATGCGCTTTCCAG
>JANQST010000465.1 GCA_028279155.1 Cyclobacteriaceae bacterium | reverse complement strand
ACATGTCAAGAACATAGTATTTCGGACGATCAGAAGTATCCGCAACTTTATAAAGCTCAGTCTCCTTCCAGTGCTTTTGCCATTTTTTCTCTATCTCCTGAAAGTGATAATCCGCCATATTTGTAATATCAAAATTTTAAGCTGGCAAAGGTAAAATAAGGTTGGTAAGAATTAACTAAAGAATGGAAACCCTTTTGTTTTGATACTGTCTTTATTGGCAAACACTTTGAGAAAAACAAGAATGAAAAGACTAATTATTATCATAGGAATATTGACTGGTGCTTATACCGTTTACGCTCAAGAGCCTGACACTACCAGTGTGCCTCAAAAGGAGATACCAGCCGATACTATTCCTAAGCAAGAGGGGACTAAAGTAAATGAGGATGGAACTCCTAAAATCATTTATTATCAAAGTACTGAACCGGAACGTCCAAGAAGAAGAAGACAAGACATAAAAACACTTAGTGGTTCTATGAGTCATAGTGGAGGTTTTGGAGCTTTGTCATTTCGTAGCACTGAATTCAGAGATGAATCATTGGTATTGGCTGGACTAAGAGGAGGTTGGATTATTAATAGAACGTTAGGGATTGGAATTGAAGGGCACGGTGTGATTCCTACTGCCAAATTCACAGATATTGATCCGCTCAATGAAGTGAACATACTTGGTGGTTATGGTGGAATGTTTCTGGAATTGATATTCTTTTCCAATGAGGTGGTACATGTGACCTTTCCAGTTTCTGGTGGAGCTGGTTGGTTAGGATATCACTTGGTCTCGGAGGATAATACCATGCCGTTCCCCCCTTCTGATAAAGAAGTAGATGGTGATGTTTTTTGGTATATCGAGCCTGGTGGTAATCTGGAGTTTAACATAAGTAGGAATTTTAGATTGGATCTGGGAATAAGTAAGCGGTTTACTCAAGACCTTGAGTTGATAAATACCGAATCAGACGCTTTTGATAAACTGAATTACTACATAACCCTTAAAATAGGAGGGTTCTAAGAATTTATTTATTTGGTTCACTTCGAAATTGGCCCGTCCTGTTGGATGGGCCTTTTTATTTATGAAATCTACTCTGGACATAAAGGTGTTCATTTTTGACCATCAAGTAAGTCAAAGGAATGTGTAAGTAATTGATTATCAATTAAGTATATTTTTTGGCATTCTTTGTGGATAAAAAGGGAAAACCTTATTCCATGCTTAATCCCTTCAAGCTTTTTCTCAGAACTGCGAAAAGACAGAAGCTATTTTCTTTCATTAATATTCTCGGTTTGACTGTTGGTTTTCTTTGTACAACATTGATTTACCTATATGTTGACAATGAAGTATCCTACGACAAGTTTCATGAGGATGGAGATCGCATATACCGAGTAAATCAAACGTTCATCTGGGGAGAAGATAACAACAACCAGTTTGCTTCGACTGGTCCGGGTGTTGCACATGCAATTTCTCTTGAAGTTCCTGAAGTTGAACAAATGGTACGCGTTCACACTCCTGAATTAATGCCGCTTAGGTTTGAGGAAGGTAATACTGAAAAGTTTTTCTATGACGAATATGTTTTAGCAGCAGATTCAAGTTTTTTTGAGGTTTTTTCATACCCATTGAAGTATGGAAATAAGGTTGACGCATTACTATATCCAAATTCCGTTGTTCTTTCAGAAGAGGCTTCAAAAAGGTATTTCGGTGATATCGATCCAGTAGGAAAACTCATTGATCTTGGTGGAGGTACGATACGAGAAACTTACAAGGTGACTGGTGTTATGACCGAATTGGAGGAAAATTCATACATCGAGTTCGATATATTAGTGTCACTGAGCAGCATTGATCGAGTTGCAAGGTCGAACTGGAGTTGGATGTGGACAACGTTTGAAACATTCATCGTCTTAAATGAGAATGCTGATCCGGAAGTAGTTCAGGAGAAATTAGATATGCTGCCGGAAAAATATGCTGCTCAGACTTTACAAATTATGGGCTATACGTACGATCAGTATATTGAATCCGGAAAAGAATGGAACCTTTATTTGCAGCCATTCCTGGATATCCATCTTCATTCCCTTAATGTCATCAATCGATTAAACAATGTTGGGAATCATAAAATAGTGAAAGCACTTGCGGGTTCAGCCATTTTTATCATCATTCTTTCTTGTATTAATTTCATCAATCTTTCAACATCGCAGTTTACAGCGAAAGCCAAAAATGTTGCATTAAGAAAAGTCCTGGGTAGCAGTAAGGGCGCATTAAGGAAAATCTATTTGACAGAAGCATTCATATACTGCCTGGTTTCAGGTGTAATAAGCATGTTGGTATTGTTCTACGTTTTGCCGTTTTTCAATACCTTGATAGGCGTGGATCTTTCATTTTCTCCTCTCGCTGAACCAGGTATATTGATTTTTGTTTTGCTAATAATTACTTCAGTCAGCTTATTAGCTGGATTATATCCGGCCATATTCTTTTCAGCTTTCAAGCCAATTGCGGCTATGAAAGGAGAATTAAAATCCGGAAATAAGGGTGCCAGATTAAGAAGTGGGATGATGATCGTTCAGTATGTATTGTCTCTACTTCTCATTATTTGCTCGATGGTTGTGTACGAACAATTAAGGCATGTTTTCAATGCAGACTTGGGGTTCAAAAAGGAACAAGTTATCACTGTTAATAATGTCCATTGGATGAATTCCTCGGAGGAATTCGCAAATGAACTGGCCCAAATTAATGATATAGAATCAACTTCACTCTGTGATGCACCACCTCTGCTGATTTACAATGGGGACCAGTTTTTGCCAGATAAACCCGATGCAGGTTCCGTAGCATTGAATTACACATTGGGAGATGAGAATTATATTCCGCTACTTGAATTAGAAATGGCAATTGGACGAAATTTTGATAAATCTTATACAGATGATGTAAATGGAATTGTATTAAACGAAACTGCTGTCAAAAGTATTGGCTGGGAACTAGACGAAAGCCTCTTGAATAAGAAAATCACCAATTGGAGTGGTACTTATCATGTCATTGGTGTTGTAAAAGACTTTAGTTATTGGTCCATAGGTAACATAGAACCATTTGCGATTTTCCATAGTCGTTCAAATGCCCAGGGAAAGAGACCAAATTCTCGAGTCGCTGTTGGTCTAACAGCCAACTCAGTTGGCCAAATGAATGAGGTGTTGGAAAAAATTGAAGGCAAATGGAATGAGTTTTTACCAAATCGCCCATTTGAATACACCATATTGGATCAGGTATTTAAGTCCAACTATCAAAGTGAAAGTCGATTTGGGAATGTTCTTACCTTATTTACATCACTAACGATAGTCATCGCTGGGCTTGGATTATTGGGAATGGTTATTTTCAATATTGAGCAGAAGACGAAAGAAATTGGAATTAGAAAAGTGCTGGGTGCATCGATGATGAGCATTATATCGGCCTTTACAAAAGGATATGTGAAACTCCTTATCGTTGCATTTTTAATTGCAGTACCTATTGGTTACTACTTGATGCAACAATGGCTGCTTGATTTTGATTATCGAATCACAATTTCACCTCTAATTTTTATTTTAGCAGGAGTGGCACTATTGCTGATTTCCGTACTGATTTCTTCCTATCATTCAGCTAAAGCATCACTTCTTAACCCTGCAGATGTTTTGAAAGACGAGTAGCGTTAAGCATCTGAAATTTTCGTAAGACTTTTCAATGATGCTGTGATGTGAGCTTTTGGTCTACTTGCTGAAGAAAAAACTTCCACAATGTGGCCGGTTTTATCTACAATGAAGGTTACTCTTCCTGGGAGCATTCCAAATAGATTTCTTTTCACTCCAAAAGCCTTTTCTGCTTTTCTATCTGAATCACTTAGCAGAATGAAAGGCAGCTTCCTTTTTACTATTACACTTTTGTGAGAAGAAACACTGTCACCACTTATCCCAATAACCTTCGCACCTAATTCTGTAAAGTCATAGTAACTATCTCGAAATGAGCATGCTTCTGCAGTGCATCCTGGAGTGTTGTTTTTCGGATAGAAATAGATAACCAACGGACTTCCTTTCAATGAATGAAGCGAGACAATCTCACCATCTTGATTTGGCAGTTGGATTTCAGGAAGATTATCACCGGGTTTTAGCATCTTTTTTAATCGTCAACAGGAGAATTGGTAGAATTGTTAGATCTACGAGCAGTGCCACTAAAAGGGAAAGACTGACAAATAAACCGAGATAGAATGTAGCCCCGAATTCTGATACCAGGAATAAAGAAAATCCGGCAATCATGATGATTGAGGTAATAAGCATCGCACTTCCCGCGTGAAAGAATGTAGCTTTCATGGCTTCTTTTCTATCACTCAATTCATTTTTCAGATAGTAGCTCATCATATGAATGGTGTCGTCAACGGCAATTCCAAAAGCAATCGTGAAAATGATTGCTGTAGTCATTTTCAGATCAATTCCTAGCCACCCTAGAACACCAGCCACAATGAGTAGTGGAAGAATATTGGGAATCAGGCTTATGATCAAAAGTCTCAGGGACTTGAAGTAAAGACCCAATATAGTAGCAATGATCACTATAGCAATAAAAAGTCCTTTCAGAAGGTTCATTGAAAGTAGCTCATGACTTTTGTCAATCAAATAAGTTGTACCGGTTATACGATACTCAATTTTTGAATCGTCAATTTTTTCGTCAAGAAATACCAACAATTTTTCGTTTCTAACAGTTGTTTCATAAGATCCATACTCTGGAAAAAAACCTGCAATTCGGCAGGATCTTTGATTTTCCGAAACAATGTATTTTAACTCTTCTGGGTTTATTCTACGAACTAAAGACACGGCTTTGCGATAGCTTGTTTCATCAGTAGGGTATCCAAAATTAGAATTCAAACCACCTTGATTTGCCTGGTTTAAGTACTTCACTAGAATAGAAGGTGCTTGAACCCGAGCTATAGGGAATTCAGTAATAAGGTACTCTTCAATTTTTCTAATTTCATCCATTGCAGCCTTGTCCCACACGCGTAAGTCTCCTTTCGTATCAATCCTAATTTCATAAGGTTTAGAACCATCAAGGTATTCATCTGAGTATTCGAAGTTCTGTCTGGTTTGGGAGTCTTTTGGCAAGTCGTCAAGTAGATAGGCATCTACCTTGAGTTTAAAGATCCCGGGAATCAGGACAGTGATTATTAACACGGCTATTGCAAGTACTTTGAATTTTCGGTTAAGCAATGATTTTAGAAAAAAGTCAGGAACCTGAATGACTTTTCTTTCCCTCTTAATGGGTGTGAAAGATGTGGCTAGTAAACCAAAAGTGAATGTGATAATAAATGCTATAAGAACCCCGCAAGCGGCAAAAATTCCGAGCGTTTGGATAGGCTGAGTGTTGATTAGTAAAAGGCTTAGAAACCCAATCGCCGTAGTAAATGAAGTTAGAAATGTTGGAATCCAAACAATAGAAACAGATTCTTTGAGCCTTGTTGCAAAACTGTCAGATCGTGATTTGTAGATAGCATTTATAAGATGGACCGCATCAGACATCGACGAAAAGAATATGATTGGGGGTAACAGTGAGCTGAGTAAATTGATTTTAAAACCGAGGAAGCCGATTAACCCAAACAACCAAATGAGTGAGAAGAAGCTGATTAGAAATGGGATAAGTGCAGTTCTTAAGTTTCTAAAAATAAGTAAAAGGAGTGTGAGGCTAAGCGCAATAGAGCCGATGAGAAATTTGCTGAAGTCTTCCTGAATAAGGCCTATGAATTCATTTTGAGCGACCAACTTACCAACCAATCTCACATCTTCTAATCCAAAATGAGCTATCAGCCCGTTTATTTGATCTAATAGAATTACACTTGATTGTTGATTCGTAAAATGAAAATGATTGATCCGAATCAGTAGCGATTTTCTATCAGTCCCGAATGAATAGCGGTAAATAGGATTTGAAAAGATTCGGATGCTGTCCTTAACTAATGTCTCTTCGTCATCGATGTGCAAGAGTGGAAATGAAAGCAATCCAGTTGGAGTATTAATTAAATGTTGCTGAGATAATGGAGAAGCGACCTTAACGATATACTCCAAGTTTGAAAGAGAATCTTCAAATTGCCTGGCTTTTGTTAGAAAGTTTGAATCGAATATTTTTTCATTCCCAAGAATGATCAATAGAAAATCATTGTCATAGCCAAAATCCTTTTTATGAACCTCATAGAATTGGCTATCCGGATCGTTCTTTGGAAAGAAATTCTCGAACTCAAAATCAAACGATAGTTTTTGAAGATTCCACCCTAAAAAGCTTGTAATGAGACCAAAAAGGACGATGGAAATAACCTTACCTTTTTTAGAGGAAATCCAATCAATATATTTATTAAGAATAGGACTCAGGTGATTAGCTGTTAAGTTAATTTTGTGATCAAATTACGATCAATTATGCAACAATACCTCAACTTGATGCAACATATCCTTGACAATGGAGTCGAAAAGGATGACAGAACCGGAACCGGAACAAGAAGCGTGTTTGGTTATCAAATGAGGTTTGACCTGAGTGAAGGCTTTCCCTGCATTACTACTAAAAAATTACACCTTCGATCAATTATCCATGAGCTTCTTTGGTTTCTAAAAGGAGATCAAAACATCAAATATTTGAAAGACAATGGTGTTTCAATTTGGGATGAATGGGCTGATGAAGAAGGAAATTTAGGGCCTGTTTATGGAGTGCAATGGCGTAGCTGGGAAACTCCCGATGGAAGAAAGATTGATCAAATTAAAAACCTTATTGAAGGAATAAAGAGCAACCCGGATTCCCGGAGACACATCGTAAGTGCCTGGAATGTTGCAGACATAGACAAGATGGCATTGCCACCATGTCATACACTCTTCCACTTTTATGTGGCTAATAACAAACTAAGCTGTCAATTGTATCAGAGAAGTGCTGATGTATTTCTTGGAGTTCCATTCAATATTGCCTCTTATGCATTATTCACAATGATGGTAGCTCAGGGTTGTGGCCTGGAGCCGGGAGACTTTGTACACACGTTTGGAGATGCACATTTGTATTCCAACCATATGGAACAAACCGAGCTACAGTTGCAACGGCAACCACGAGAGTTACCGACAATGAAGATAAACCCAGATGTCAAAGACATCTTTCAGTTCACGTACGATGATTTCGAGTTGATGAACTATGACCCACATCCGCACATCAAAGGAGCGGTAGCAGTGTAACTTTCTTGCCTTTTAAATTGTCTATTAAAGTAATCCCAAATCATGGCAGAGCGAAGCGGAATATTTGATATGATCGGACCTGTTATGATTGGACCATCGAGCTCTCATACGGCAGGAGTGGTAAGAATTGGACGGGTGGTGAATAGGATTTTAGGTGCAGTACCAGATACGGCTGAAATTACCTTTTATAATTCCTTCGCCAGGACATATGAAGGCCATGGAAGTGACCGTGCAATATTGGCAGGACTAATGAATTTTAAGACAGACGATAAGCGAATAAAAAACGCCCTCGACCTAACAAAAGAGGCTGGTCTTTCGTTCAAATTCAGGTCAATAGGCAGTGCTTCACTTTATCACCCAAACTCAGTAAATATCGTTGCAAAAAAAGATGATAAGCAAGTTCAGGTTTTAGGCGAGAGCAGGGGTGGAGGTGTTATACGGATCAAAGAGGTTGATGGGTTTGATTCGAATTTCACAGCAAGTCTCCACACGCTGATTATAGAAGCGGATGATATTAGGGGAAGTATTGCATTTGTTGCTGATGTTCTGTCGCATGAAGATTGTAACATTGCAACCATGACCGTCTCACGACGAGGAAAAAATGATCGTGCGTTTTTGATTCTTGAAATGGATTCGAAACTGGACGATTTGACACTAAAGTATATTAAGAAGAGGCAATGGGTGCATAACGTGCTCTACATACCGGACATAGATTAAAAACTCATGAAGAATTTACTGACGATCTTATTCGTGGCATTCGCCTGTACATTCAATGCTTTTGGTCAGGAAAAGCAAATACTCTCCTTAGAGGAATGTATCAATATTGCAGTAGAAAACAACCTTTCGGTACAGAGAAGTCAGCTGAATCTGGAAACGGCCAGGGTAAACTACGAGCAGGCGAAAGGGCAACGATATCCCTCGTTGAATGCCAATGGTAATTTTGGTTACAACTGGGGTAGAGGTATTGACCCCACGACTAACCAGTTTACTACTCAGCGAATAAATTTCAATGGTTTGGGTGCAAACAGCAGTATGCCGTTAATTCAAGGTTTGCAGACAACAAATACCATCAAGCAAAACAAGCTGGATGTTGAGGCAAGTGAATTAGATGTCAAAAAAGCTATTAATGATATATCATTGAGCATTTCATTGACGTATTTGAACGTTATTTTCAATAAAGAACTTCTTGAAAATGCACGCTTTCAGTTGGAATCCAGTGAACAGCAATTGGATCGAACGAAAAAGCTTGTGGAGTCAGGTGCATTGCCGGTATCCAATGAACTTCAATTGGCTAGTCAGGTAGCAACGAATGAGGTTAACGTAATTACTGCTGAAAACAACTTAGACTTGGCGTTGCTAGAATTGAAGCAGGCACTTTTGTTGCCTCCTGGAGATGAAATTGACATTGTCATTCCGGAAATAGAAATAGATCAAGCGGAAATTGAAGAGAGCTCAGTGGCAGATATTTATAATGTTGCAATTGCCAATCAACCGGAGATTGAAAGTGCTGATAAACGAGTTAAGAGCGCTAACCTGGGACTAGCTGTTTCAAAAGGTTCTACCTACCCATCATTATCATTGAATGGAAATGTTCAAACAAACTATTCCGATGCGTCTAAAGACCGTGAGCTATTAGGCTTTGAATTCAACGGAGATGACGAACCAACTTTCTTGCAGACTGAAACTGGACAAAGTATCATAGAACGTGGGGTGGATTTCCAATTCAATGAAAGTACTACACCGCTATCAACTCAATACAGGGATAACTTTAGAAGGTCCGTATCAGTTGGGTTGGTTGTCCCAATCTTCAATGGATTCAATACACGTTCCAGTATACAGCGGTCGAAAATTAATGTTCAACAAGCGGAGATTTCAGCTGTAGAGCAAAGAAACATTCTCTATCAAAATATTGAAACGGCCTATCGAAATGCACTTGCTGCTGCCAAGACATTCACAGCTTCACAGCGTCAAGTGGATGCGCTGGAAGAAACATTCAGGTCCATTGAAAATCAATACAATTTGGGTTCTTCTAATTTCACAGATTTTCAAGTAGCGAGTAACAATTTGTTCCAGGCACGTTCAGATCTTTCACGAGCGAAATATGATTTTGTATTCAGACAAAAAGTGCTCGAATTTTACCAGGGAAAACCATTGACATTTTAATACCTATCACCAAATACATACAAAGTAATTATGGCTAAGAAGAAAAAATCTAAAAATCGAATCCTGTACATACTTGGCGGAGCTGTGGTGCTTCTCCTGGTATTTGCAATGGTTGGAAAATCACAGGGTTGGGTTGGAAAGAAGAAAGAAATAGAGGTTGAAATTGATGCGGCAGAAAAGGCGACGATTGTTGAAAAGGTCAGTGCCTCAGGTGCTGTTCAGCCGGTGGTTGAAGTGAAGATCAGCCCGGAGGTTTCCGGAGAAATTATTGAGCTGCAAGTTGAAGAAGGAGATTCTGTTAGTAAAGGGGATTTTATTTTGAAAATTCGTCCGGATAACTTTCGAGCAGCCCTGGAACAGGCGCTGGCAAACTTGAATCAACAATTAGCTAACGAGGCACAGGCGAAAGCCAGCCTGGCTAGAGCTGAGGCAAATTATACACGGTCAGAGCAAGAATTTAACAGGCAAAAAAACCTATTTGAACAGAAAGTAATTTCAGAGGCAGATTATCAGCTTGCTGAGGCCAATTTCAAGATTGCTGCGCAGGATACAGAATCAGCAAAGCAGGTTTTAAAGGCCGCCTCCTTTAGCGTTAAGAGTCAGAGAGCTTTTGCTGATCAAGCAAGAGAAAATCTAAGCCTTACCGAGATCACTGCGCCTATGAGTGGTATTGTGTCCAAACTACCGGTCGAAGTAGGAGAGACAGTATTAGGTACTTCTCAATTTCAAGGAACTGAAATATTGCGAATCGCTGACCTCTCCAAAATGGAAGTGAAGGTGGATGTAAATGAAAACGATATCATTCGAATTACTGAAGGAGATACGGCATTAATAGATGTAGATTCTTATTCGTACATGGATAAGACCTTTAAAGGCATTGTTACCCAAATTGCGAATACGGCAAATGACAAAGTTTCTTCTGATGCGGTAACAGAGTTTGAGGTACTGATCCAAATCTTACCGGAATCTTATCAAGATCTTGTAATTGAGCAAGGCGAGAAATATCCCTTCAAGCCGGGAATGACTGCAAGTGTTGATATTATCACTGAGACCAGAGTTGATGTATTGAGTGTTCCTTTGTCTGCTGTTACAACGCGTAGCGAGAAAGACGAAGAAGAGGAGGAAGAAGGTCGTCGGGGAGGACCGAACCGAGATGAAGATGAAGATGAGGTTGACGAAGATGAAGAACTCCTCGAAGTGGTGTTTGTCTTTCAAGATGGCAAAGCAGTCCAAACTGAAGTTGAAACCGGAATAAGCGATTTCGAGCGGATTGAAATTCTTGGTGGGATTGCAGAAGGACAAGAAATCGTAACAGGTCCTTTCCTGGCTGTTTCCAAAAGGCTAAAAGACGGAGATGCTATTACCGCTCCTGAAGAAAAGGATGACAAGGATGATGAGGAAGATTCGAGTGAGGATTGAATAGACATATGAAATCAAACAAAAACCCCTTTATGGGGTTTTTTTATTTGGTAACTTCTCTATTTTGAATTGTCGCTCATTCGGCAAAATCGAATATTTAGTGATTTCTAATAAGGGAATCCTATATTAAAGTTGCTCATATCATAGTATACTTGTAAATGCGGTAAAAACACCTGAATTAAACGTTTAGTTATGAAAAGAATACTTTACATCTGTTTGACTTTGACCCTATTTCTAACTGCGTGTAGCAGTGATGATGGACCTGGGATTAGTCCGATCGTTGGGGCATGGACGTTAGATAAGATTTCAATTTCGGATGCACCAGCCGGTCATCAGTTTGCGGTTAGTACTACACCGACAGCAACTGTCTTTGCGGAATCAAGTTATGAAATTGAATTTTTCGAGGACAACACTTATGAAAGAACCTTACGAGAAACAATCTTTGGGCGTGTCGATGATTCTGGTACATGGGAGTTGAATGACACTGAATTAGATCTGGACCAAGAAGAAACGAATGCGCAGGATTTACCTGTTTCATTTGATGTGGATGGGGATATTAGCGAGCGTGGTATGACACTGATTACCGAGGACCTTTGGTTTGCATGGCCTCCTGAAATAGTGAACGATCCGGTTGCTTTTGATACATTGGATGGTACCCAGGAGCAGATAAATGCTTTGTTCAATGAACATGGGGTATTGGTGCTGAGTACTTTCGAACTTGAATTTGAGTTAGATAATTAATAAGTAGAAGCCTAGAATTAAGTTTTCATATGCGGGTTGGATTTTTTTGTGCTTTTATCCTTTCTTCAGCCTTAGTATTTAGTCAGACCCGCCTAACAGGAAAAATTGTTGATGCTAAGGGGGAAGTACTATTAGGTGCTACGATATTCAATAATAGAAGTCAGGAAGGGACCATTACTGATCTCGACGGCAATTTTTCTGTTCTTGTCAATACAGGAGATGTACTAACTATCCAGATGTTGGGTATGAAGACCCAACAAATCACGTACTCCAATCAAACTTCACTGAATGTCACACTGGAAGAAGAAGTATTCCAAACGGCAGAGGTAGTAATAACGGGTTTTCAGGAGGTAGACCGGAAGCTTTTCACAGGAGCTTCGGAGAGCCTAAAGATGGACGATATAAGGCCGACTGGGATGGTGGATGTAAGTCGAGTACTGGAGGGCCAGGCAGCGGGGGTTAACGTGGACAATGTTTCCGGTACGTTTGGAACTTCACCAAGAATCAGGATTCGTGGAAATGCCTCCATTAATGGTAATAATCAGCCATTATTTGTGGTTGACGGAGTAATTCTTGAAGACCTTTCCAACGTCAATACAGATGATCTTATTTCAGGAAATGCTAATACACTGGTTAGCTCATCAATTGCCAACCTGAATCCAAACGATATTGAATCCTTTCAGATCTTAAAAGATGCGTCAGCAACAGCAATCTATGGAGCTCGAGCAGCAAATGGTGTTATTGTAATCACAACCAAAAGAGGAAGAAGTGGGCAGCTCAGAGTAAACTACAACGCGAATTTTTCTGCAAAACTAAGACCTACCTACAACCAATTTGATTTGTTGAATTCAGCTGAAGAACTGTCAGTCTACCGAGAGCTTTCGCAAAAAGGCATTGTAGATATCAGTACAGCGGTAAGAGCACGAAATTATGGATCATTGGGGAAGATGTACACGCTCATCGCGAACCACGAATTGGAATGGGGACCTGGAGGCGGGTTGAATGAACAGTTCCTGAATCAATACGAAAATGCCAACACAGATTGGTTCGATGTACTATTCAGAGATGTTGGGTTACAGCAACAACACTCACTAAGCTTTACCGCAGGTAGTGATAAAAGCAACAGCTACTATTCCATTAGCTATCTTGATGATCAGGGGCAAACCGTAGCGGACAAGGTAACACGATTCACAGGTACGGCCAGAAATACTTACTTCATTTCTGATTTGTTCACATTCGGGTTGAAACTAAGTGCAAGCTATCGAGACCAAAAAGCTCCAGGGACCAGGAATCGGGAATTAGATCCTATTACTGGACAGTTTAATCGAGACTTTGACATTAACCCCTATAGCTATAGCCTTAATACTGCCAGGTCGATTCGACCATTTGATGAAAATGGAAATTTAGAATTCTTCAGAAGAAATTTTGCGCCTTTCAACATTTTGCATGAGTTGGACAACAACTTCTTAGGTATACAGGTGCTTGATGTTTCGGCGCAAACGGATTTTGAACTTAACCCTAGTGACAACCTTTCTTTTAAAGGTGTTGTACAAATACGGTATGCGAATACTGAAAGGGATCACGTCATAACAGAGAACTCCAATCAGGCTGAAGCATTTAGGGCCAACGGAACGCAGTTTATTCAGCAATCAAATAACCTTCTATTCAGTGATCCTGACAACCCTGGTCTAAATCCTGTAGTGGTGCTTCCTCAGGGTGGCTTTAACTACCTGGATCGAACGGATCTCCTTAATGTCTTTAGTAGAGTGAGTGGATCTTGGTCAAAGACTTTTAATGGGATTCACGAAGTGAATGTTTTGGCTGGGCAGGAATTACGATTCACCAATCGTTCAGAATCTACTGCTACTGGATTGGGAGTAATCTATGAAAGCGGTGGAGTGGTTGTGACTGATCCAAACATCATTGAGTTTTTTAATCTTCAGAACATTGATATTTTCACTTTAAATGAGGAAAAAGATCGTTTTGTTGGATGGTTCGTAAATGGCGGTTATTCCTACAAATCAAAGTATGTAGCGAACTTCACCTTTAGGTACGATGGGTCAAACCAGCTTGGCAAAAGCCAGCAGGCAAGATATCTTCCTACCTATAATGTAAGTGGAGCCTGGAATGCATACAATGAGCCGTTCATAAATCAGCTCCCAATAATTAGCGACCTTCGGGTCCGAGCTACGTATGGTGTATCAGGAAATTTACCACCAAATGCCAGTGCACTGCTTAATATTCAATCTGACGTTACCATACGACCTACGGATGTTGAGCCCCTTTTATTCATTGATGACCTGACGAATACAGAGCTTACCTGGGAAAAACTAAACGAGTTTAATGTAGGTGTTGACTTTTCACTTTTTGATAGAAAAGTCGATGTAACATTCGATTATTACAGACGGGAGTCTTTTGACCTGATTGGAATAATTCAGACTAGCGGAATCGGAGGACAAGGTTTGAAGTTTGGGAATTTTGCTGATATGGAAATTAATGGACTGGAGTTTTCTATTAATTCCACGAACTTCGAGCAGGGAGACTTCAAGTGGACTTCTAATTTAAATGCGGGCCGTAGTGTTGATAGAATCACAAACCTTGATTTTGGTCCACGATTCGTAGATGCCATTGGTCAAGGTGGAGCAGCTTTATTGGGGAGACCGAGACGGTCATTGTTTTCTACTCAGTTTGCAGGTTTAAATGGAAGTGGAGTTCCTACTTTTTTTGATAAAAATGGGGAACGTGTTTTGCAATTTGACCTGCAGGATCGTCAAGACTTAACACAGGCCCTGGTATTCGAAGGATCAACGGAACCTCGAACCACTGGAGGATTTACAAATACGCTGACTTATAAAGGTCTTACCCTAAGTGTGTTGTTGTCTTACAAATTGGGATACAAGATTAGGTTGAATGATGCCTTCTTTGAGACGTACAGTGATTTTGATGCCTTACCAGGAGAGCTTGTTGACCGCTGGGCAGTACCAGGGGATGAGGCTTTAACCAATATTCCAGTCATTGTTGATCGAAATGTTGCCCAAGCTAACGGAAACGTTGTTCAGGCTTATAGACTTTATAATAAGAGTACCGAACGAGTAGCGAATGGAGATTATGTACGATTGAAAACAGTTAGGCTGAGCTATCAGCTTCCGAATCCAATCTTACAGAAGGTAGGGTTTTCTACCGGAAACGTTTCTTTGGAAGCTCAAAATTTGGCATTACTCTATTCTGATAGAGAAAACTTGCGTGGACAAGATCCGGAATTCTTTAGTTCAGGAGGTGTTTCGCTACCACAACCAAGGTTGATTACTTTTTCACTAAACGTTGGATTTTAATGATGAAGTCAAATCAAACATATTTCAAAAAAATACTAGTGTTGTTGATATTGGCGGTAGCGACATCATGTAATGACTTTCTTGATGAAAATCCGGATAATAGGGTAGCACTAGACGACCTTGAAAAAGCAGCTCAATTGTTGGTTTCGGGCTACTCCATCGCAAGTCCAAATTTCACAGATTGGATGACCGATGATGTTTCTTTTACTGTTGGAACATCAATTCGTCTAAGTCACGAACAAATGTACTCATGGGATGATGTGACTACCGGACCAACAGAACAGGATACTCCGGACTTTTATTGGTTTGAAACCTACAGTGCGATCTCACATGCAAATGAAGTTTTGGCAATCATCGATGACCTGGTTGTTCCACAAGACCTTGAGGCAAGAAGAGATGCTATAAAAGGAGAGGCTTTGCTAATTAGGGCATATGGTCATTTCATGCTTGTCAACTTTTTTGGTGAGCACTATAGTACATCTGCAGGAGACGGGGTTCCGTATATTAAAGAGCCTGAGACGACATTTTTGGCTGAGTACAGTCGACTCTCTGTCCGGAGAACATATGATAGGATTGAAGAGGATATGCTCGAAGGGCTTGATCTAATTGATGATAGCTTTTTCGCTAA
>JANQST010000369.1 GCA_028279155.1 Cyclobacteriaceae bacterium | reverse complement strand
GCAAACGTGTGCTAGCGGGTGTTAGCGAACGCTAAAACTTTGCGAGAGGAAGGGCCACAATAAAACAAGCCTGTCAGCTGTTCAATGTATCCTTGCAACACTTATTACATGAACTCTTGCCATCTGATGTTAGATCCCTTAGTTGCGTCAACTTATCTAAGGATAGTTCAGGTTCCTTATCGAAATTAATATCAATAGCCAAAACTGAAAAGACCTGAGAGGGCTCTAATCTGTCATCCAACTCACCGGACTTGATCAATTCCAAAGCGTCAAGTTTTGATTGGTACGCTAGGTGAAGTTTTGTCTTGAATCGATACTGTGGAACTAGGAATTTGATAAAAATAAAAATCAAAACGATTGTGGCAAGTCTAGTAATCGAGTTTCTGACAAAATCAGTCTCTAAAGGACTTCTATCACCAAATCTCAGATTGATTCCAAGACGCTCATCAACCAATGCTCGATCTGTAGTTTTTATTTCGTTTTGATAATCGCTGATTTCATTTGATAGCATTTTCCATTTCAACAATTCCAATCCCTGGAGATCCGTTTCTATCAAATAGAGGATCTCGGGATCTCTCTTAAATCTCACAATGAACTCTTCCTCTGATTCGAATATGTTATTCTTCGTTGTGATAGCAGCAGCGGAATCAAGATTGGTGTTTAACTTTTCATTAACGAGTAACTTATATTCCTCCAAACCAGAGATTACCTGCTGTTGTAAAGAATTTACACTATTAATATTCCCAGCATTCACAAACAGAATCACTCCTAACACAATCAGTGCATAAATTAGTAGCAGTACGTACTTTGCATGGGCTTTAGCTTTTGAAGCTCTTTTTCTAAAAACATTAATTATTTGATCGATTACAAGGTCGGTTTCAGCCATGTCTTAATTTTTAAGCCACAATGGAATATACTGGTATTACAAGAGAAATTCAAAGAAGACAGAAATATGAAATAGCATCAACCTAAAAGCATTTTTCACCTATCTTTGTTATGTAACATACATCACATCACATGGCCATTGGAGATTCTGGAAGGATCGTAATAGAGGTAGATCCAAAATTCAAGAAAGACTTTCACAAAATACTAGCCATCAAGGGCATTACACTTAAAGACTGGTTTTTGGAACACGCTGAGGATTACATTAAAAATAGCGACCAACTTAAAATCTTTGAGTCGTGAGATTTTCAGGTCACGAATCATTTCAATGTCGATTGTATTGGCCTAAGAAAGGGGTCGATTTCATCCAAGCAAAAGGTGACTTCAATTCACCTGATGCGCCTATGAAACTAGGTGTTGGGAAAAATATGGTCATATCCATTCGGTATTGGCTCAAATCCTTTGGACTAATTGACGAGGATGGCAAAAAGCTTTCGGAGCTCGCTAAGCTACTTTTTAAAGATGGCGGATGGGACCCCTACTTGGAGGATGAAGGTACGTTATGGTTGATGCACTATCAACTTGTGAAGTGTGAGTATGCTTCTTCTTACGATCTTATATTTAATGATCTGAGGAAGAGAAGGCAAGAATTCCACTTAGATAACCTCAAAAGTGCTGTAGCCCAAAATGGAGGATCGGTGGCTGATTCTTCCCTCAAAACAGATTTCAGTGTTTTTAGCAGGACCTATGTGCCACGAGACGATAGCAAGGACTTAGACGAAACACATTCTGGCCTGCTGACTGAGCTGGAATTGGTATCAAGGTTTCGACGTGAAAATGAAGAAAACAAAAAAGTGGAATGGCTAACGATTGAACCTAAGATGAGAAGTGAGATCCCTTCAGACATTCTCCTGTACTGTATTTTGGAAAACGATGAGTACGGAAATTCAATCAGTTTCGACCTTCTTTACAACGAGGGTATTGGTAGCATTTTCGCCATGACCCGAGACGGCCTGACCGAGAAATTAATTGAGATGGCCGAAAAGTACTCGTGGATAAACTTCAGCAATGAAGCTGGGATTAGAGAGTTACAGTTTTCGAAAAAGCCAGAACCATCCGAGGCATTAAAACATTACTATGAAGTCTAGTTTCTCCCCTTCCGTAAATATTGTTCGAGATGAAGAAGCTTCGCTGGACTATGTAATCACTCCAAATGCTGAGCGAGTAGCTCATCAAATCTCCTCGTATGTTGAAGCTGGATTTCGAGCTTTCACAATCATTGGGTCGTATGGCTCGGGAAAATCCTCATTCCTGTGGGCGCTTGAAAAAGATCTAAAAAAGGAGGCTTCTCATTTTAAAATTGAATTAGATACTGATTATGACTTCCTGAAGCTTGTCGGTGAGTTTGCATCATTACGAGAGATATTGGCCTACGTGTTGAAGACCGGTGAAACACCTCAAGAGATTTTCGGCAGGCTCAAAACCAAAAGGGGTCTCATCTTGATCATAGATGAATTTGGGAAGTTCATTGAATATGCTGTTCGAAATAAACCAGAGGAAGAAATCTACTTTTTGCAGCAGCTGGCTGAATTCACTGGAGATGTAAAAAACAAGTGTCTATTACTTACTACACTTCATCAAAGTTTTGACGCTTACGCATCATCTTTTCTAAAGGAAGAACAGAGAAACGAATGGCGGAAAGTCAAAGGAAGATTTAAGGATCTAACATTTAATGAACCTGTCGAGCAACTACTCTTTCTGGCTGCACAAAAAATTGATGGCAAACATCAAGCTTCCAAAGACAATGTGGACCGGCAAATTGTCCTGCAAGAGAAACATAATATCATTAAATCGGATTCAACTTTCCTAAAGGAGATTGCATCTAAGCTTAATCCACTCGACATTTTCTCCTCCTACCTACTGGCTGTTGGACTACAGAATTACGGACAAAATGAACGATCACTGTTTACCTATTTAGAGGGCGATCTTGATCGAAAAGTGAATCACCTGACCATTTCCGATATCTACGACTACCTACGACATGAGTTCTACTCGTTCCTAAAGGGTGATAGTAATCTCGACCGAAGTGCTTGGAATGCCATGCAAATGGGACTTGAAAAAGTTGAGAGTTATCTATCAAAACATGTCGATGTTGCTCAAGAAATTGTAAAAACCATCGGACTCATAACCTTGCTTGGTCATAAAGGTGCAAAGCTCGACAATCAGTTTCTCGAAGCATACGTAAGCCTTCGACACCCTGCAAAAAATGTAAATACGGCGCTTAAAGAACTCGAAAAAAAGAAAATCATCCTTTTTACTAGATACAGCGAATCATTTCGTCTCATTGATGGTACAGATGTCGATTTTACTGCCGAACTAAAAAAGGCAGACCAAGAGGTAAGTAATCAGCTTGATATTGTACCAAAGCTTCAAGAGCACTTTCAATTCTCTGTGGTAAATGCAAAATCCATTACCTACAAAATAGGTACGCCCAGATTCTTCGAGTATGTAATTTCTGAAGATCCTCTGGTTGACACACCAGAAGGTCAGACGGATGGTTTCATCAATTTGATCTTCAATCAAGCGCTTAAGAGGAAGTCACTTCTGGAGATTTCAAACCAACAAGAGGAAACGCTGTACGCTTACTTCAAGAATACCGGAGACATTCAAGATTTGCTTATTGATGTAGAGCGGACAACGAAGGCAAGAGGCAAACACATGGATGATAGAGTTGCCAGAGAGGAGTTTGATATTATTCTTAATAGCCAAAAGCAGTTACTGCATCGCTACGTACTTGATGCGCTTTTCACGAATCAGGTGGAATGGGTCTACGGAGGAAAGGATGTTAAAATTGCGAACAAGAAGGAACTAAATCAGCACTTATCAAAGATTTGTGAACTGGTCTATCATAAAACTCCGGCTTACAAAAATGAATTAATCAATCGCTTTGTGCTACAAGGCGGGATCGCTGCGAAGAAACCCTACTACAAGGCTTTAGTCAAAAAATATCATTTGGAGGATTTTGGATTTGAATCCTTTGGACCGGAAAAGACCATTTACTTAACCCTGCTAAAGGAAACTGGCATCCACTATCAAGAAGGCACTCACTATCAGTTTGGTAAGCCAAACGCTGAATTTGAAAACCTTTGGGCAGAATGCGAAGCATTCTTGGAGTCAGCGAAAAAAGAGCGAAAGAGCATCACCGAATTGTTCGATACCTTAAGCCGAAAACCATTTAAGTTAACCCCTGGATTTCTCGATTTCTGGATTCCAACGTTTCTATTCATCAAACGAGATGAATTTGCGCTATTTAGTGAGAGTGAAGAATACCAGCCTGAGCTCACTGATTCCCATTTACACTACTTCACTCGAAACCCGGATGAATTTCAAATAAAGACGTTTGATGTGACGAGTGTGAAGCTCGATTTGTACAACAAGTATCGAGAACTTCTTCAACTCAAGGATGAGAAAAATATCAATAGTCAAAGCTTAATTGAGAGCGTTAAACCCTTTCTTGTATTCTATCGGCATCTGCCTGAATACGCAAAGAAGACCCAACGACTTTCACCTGAAGCCAAGGCCCTTCGCGAATCCATCGTGAAAGCTAAGGATCCTGAGAAACTCTTTTTCGAACAATTCCCGAAGGCTGTGGGTGTCTCTTTAAAGGAATTGCTGAAGGATCAAAATCTTTTTGATGTATACATTCAAAAAATGCGCGAAGGAATTCGAGAGCTTCAATCTTGTTTCGAGCATCTCATTGATCGGATTGAGCAGTTCCTGACTGAAGAACTGTTAAAAGAAAAGGGATTGGAATTCTCAGACTACAAAGAGAAAGTAGCTCAACGCTTCTCTACCCTGAAAGAGCATACGTTAACCCAGCAACAAGCTGCGTTGTTGATCCGGTTGCGCTCACCATTAGAAGACCGAAACTCATGGATCAATTCACTCTGCCACCTACTGCTTGGGAAGTCCTTGGACATGGCAAACGACAAAGAAGAAGTTATTCTCAAAGATAAATGGAAGCAAGCGTTTAGAGAGTTAGATAACTTCAGTGATCTCTCCAAAGAAAAAGTCGATGATGATGAAAAGGTGATTAAGGTAGACATTACCTCTTTCGATGAAGGTATGAAAGAAACTGTCATTCGCTTACCTAAGTCCGTTGACGATGAAGTGCTAGATGGGATGAATAATGTTAAAAAAGCGTTAGGAAAGAAAAAAGATTTGAATAAATTTATACTAGCCAACTTACTTAAGGATCTACTTAATGACTAAGCCACCAAAACATGTACTCGGAATCTCCGGAGGCAAAGACAGTGCAGCACTTGCTATTTACTTACGAGACAAATATCCACAGTTAGACATACTTTACTACTTCTGTGACACGGGTAAAGAGCTTGATGAAACCTACAAGTTGGTTGAAAGTTTGCAAAGCTATTTAGGCAAGCCTATCAAGAAACTCAAAGCCAAAGCCGCCAAGGACTTGGACAAGAATCCATTCGATTACTACTACGAAGTGTACCGTGGCTATTTGCCCAACAACATAGCTCGATGGTGCACCAAGACAATGAAGATCCAACCATTTGAGGATTTTGTAGGAGAAGAAAAAACGATTTCTTATGTTGGCATTCGAGGGGATGAGGATCGAGAAGGATACATCTCCAAAAAATCGAATATTCAATCCATATTCCCTTTTCGACGCAACATCTGGAGCGAAGAAATCATTCGAGAGGTACTAGCAGATAACAAACGTGATCAAATTCAAGAGCACTACCAAGGACTTGGATTGAATGGAGGGTTGAATAAAATATCAAAGATTGTTAGCAATCCATTAGATCTTCAAGAAAGAAATTTTGAAGGGAATAAGCGAAAGATCCACGAAAAGCTCAACAAGTTGTTAGATCTTGGCGTCTCCGAATTCAATCAGGTTGTATTTCAACAATTGAAAGGTTCGGGTTACCCTATTGCTTTTGAAGAAGACTACCCCCTACTCTACAATGATGAGGTATTGGTACGAAAAGATATTTTCCGGATGTTGGAAGAAAGTGATGTAGGGGTTCCTGAGTACTACAGCAAACTCGAGTACGAAGTAGATGGAGAAGTAGGTGAATACGCCAGAAGCCGGTCAGGATGTTATTTCTGCTTCTTTCAGCAGAAGATCGAATGGGTTTGGTTGTATGAGCAACATCCCGATTTATTTGAACAAGCGATTGCTTATGAGAACGAAAAAGAAGGATTTACTTGGAACCAAGGAGAAGCGTTAGTTGACTTGAAACATCCAAACCGAATTGCTCAGATCAAACGTGAGCATTTGGAAAGAATGAACAGAGAGGACTCGATTGGATCCAAGTACCTTGTCGATAAGATGGTTGATGCAGAGAAGGATTGTATAGCCTGTTTTAGTTAATTATGAAAATCAAACATGAAGTTTGGACAATAAAAAAACTGATAGGGTTTAGGGATAGTATCAACCCAAAGCCACAATATCAGCGAACCGCTGTTTGGGGATTGCCAAAAAAAAGACTGTTGATTGATTCTATTTTGCGCGGGTACGATCTTCCAAAATTCTACTTAACAAGAAGTCCAAATGATCCAAAATATGATTATGAGGTCACCGATGGCCAACAAAGAATGCGTTCCATTTGGGAATTTTCTTCAGATGTTAAAGAGGAGAACTTCTCACTTACTGACTTCGAAAATGATGGTATTGACTTAAAACATATAGACTATAAAGCACTAATAACTAACCATAAGAAGATTGCCAGGGCCTTCCTGGACTACAAAATTCAAGTAACTTTAATCTTGGATTCATCTCCTGAAGAGATTCGAACGGTTTTCGCAAGATTACAGATGGGAGAGCGACTCATTCCGGTTGAACTACGTCACGCAACCGCTAGCAATCTCGGGGCACAAATCGTCGGTTTGGTGGAGACTAATGAGTTTTTTAAAGAGTCTAGAATTCCAAACAAGCGGTTTAAGCATCAGGATTATTTGGATCATGTGTTTGCAGTCGCCTATTACGATGCGTCTAGTAACATTAAAGCACCAGACTTGAAGCAAATGTATCTGGAACTAGCAAGCTGTGTGATAACAGATCTACAGCCGATGTTAAGGGATATCAAAAAGACATTGGACTATATGCGTGGAATCAATAAGCAAAAGCCCGGTCTTTTCAAAAACAAGTGGGGATTTGTAGACGTTTTCAATTTGATATACCGAAATCTCTCAAATATTAAAGAAGTAAAACCGAAGAACCTTGCTCACAATTTTCAGGAATTTGAGAAGGCAAGGAAAAAGCACAACCGCCAGCCAGAAAGGTTAATAGAAGACAAAACCAGCATCAAATATGACAAAGATTTGTACGACTACATTTTAGCTTTTAAATCAGGTGGTGCAGAAAAAAACAACTATCAGATCAGATACAGAGTTTTATTTAACAAACTTCTAAACAAGGAGAACTTTGCGCTCATATAGAATTCCAGATAAGTTAATCGAATATTATAAAAGAGGTGCTTTCGGAATCTTTATAGGATCCGGCATTTCACAGTCTTCAGATTTACCCTCATGGAAAACGCTACTAAATGAATTAATAGAACTTGCTTTAGATAGTGGTGCTGTAACTAAAGAAAAATCAGAAGAACTGACTTTATTGATTGAAGATAGCACAAAGTATCTGATGGTAGCTCAAGAATTAGCAGATCAAATACCTTCTGAGCTAAGAAAGTATATCAAGAATCGATTCAACGACGAAAAATCCACACCATCGGAAGTTTTGAAAAAGATCATAAATCTGGACTATAGGTTTATAATTACGACAAATTATGATACTCTTATTGAGAAAGCTTTTGTAGCAAACGGACTAGTTCCAAATGATCTCACCTACCAAGATGCTGCAACAATTAATGAAAATCTTGTAGATGGATCTCAGTTCATTCTGAAAGCACATGGAGACGCTCGAAGGGCACCTAACGAAATAATACTAACTGAACTTGACTATAGAAATATTATTTACAAAGAACCTGGTTATCAAGCTGTGTTGCAATCTATCTTTTCTATGTCCAACGTTTTATTCCTTGGGGTTTCTCTAGATGATCCAGAACTTAGGCTGATTTTAGGTTATATACAGAGCATATTTCATGGTGGCTCACCTGACCACTATGCTTTGATGAGTTCAGAGGGATTAACTGAAACTGAAATTGCACGTTGGAGAAAAGACTTCCATATTAATATAATCCAGTACGATCCAAAAGATAATCACTCTGAAGTGGAAGCTTTCATTGATGAACTTGTCAAGCTATAGACTTTGTACGATAGGTAAAATACTACATTGAAATCCAGAAAAATTTCGGAACTATTAGACCTGAACAAGCAAGATCGTATGGATTTTGAAGTTCATCAATCAGGGAAAACTAGGAGATTTTAATCCCCCAACCCGGTCATAATTGCATCCATTTGATAGTTAAGGAGGAAGGATGAATAGTAGTGGTCAAAAACATCTCTCAAATATTCCCCAACATCTATCAACTCTGGCTCTTGCTGTCCCTCAACCTTTTTACTAATTTCAAAGCCTCTTTTCTTTGTGATGGCATACAGAAAGAGCGTATGCAAGTAGACAGAAGTTTTGTACTTGTTTTCAGCCACTATTAGCTGTTCTTCGTTTGGGTTTTTATGCTTGGACACGAATGATTTCAATACATTGCTTTCCATATTGATAAGAACCTTTTCCAGCTCAGACTCCCCTTTCGCCACAGGATACATAACAGTGTCATAATTGAAATCATCACTAATCAATATTCCAGCTTCCTCCCAAGACATGTGACCATCCCGCTTTTCTTTATACACTGTGATCAGCTCTGGAATGCCAGATATATCTTGATCTTTAACTGGTTTCCTTACCTTCTTTGTTGGCCTATCAGGTTCTGTAATTTTCGCCCAGAATAATTCTTCAAAATCTTTGCCTGCTCCAGTGAGCGTCACCTTCATTTGAATATTTGCACCCACTCTAACTGTAGCCTTTGGAGTCAAACTGATTCGGATCGTTCCATTTTTCGGACTTGAAGTCACTATATTGAATACTTCATCCACTTCGTTTGGGATTGGATCAGGATTTTCACCTCCGCCGCCTTCATTAAAAGCAGCTAATCCTATCTTTAACTCACCTGGTTCTTCTACCCTGTCAAAGTAATTGTTTTCAACATCGGTATCAAATTGGAGTCTTCGTTCCATTCCTCTGGGAATATTTACTGCCTTTATTCCATCTTTTTCTGGAATCTTCAACTTGAACCTTGTAGGAAACCGTTCAGGATTGAATGGCTCAATTTGTGTCTCATGCTTCTTAGTGCCTTTGTCCTTCTTTGGTTTGTCACTAGTTAAAGTGTCAAGTTTAAGGGTATCACTGATCAATTTTCTCAGTTCATCATTCAAAGGCAAATCCTTGGTAATCGACTTAAGCAAGTCTTTTGTATCCGTTTGATCATAAGATCCAATTTGCTTTCTTCTTTTGACTATGTCCTTTAAGCTCTCATTGGCTTTGAGTTTTTGAGCCAAAAAATCTCGTAGAGCACGGGTTTCTTCACCTCCTTTTAGTCTGTCACGTGATGCCATAAAGAGTTTATTTCTAAACTCTATGTCCATACGTGTACAATCAACATGAATTAACAAATGATGCTTCAGCAAATTCATTTGAAGTGACCGAACTATGAACTCCGATGTATAATGACCGTGAACCTGTCCATTTACAGAAAACAAAACAGACATATTGTTTTTGAAGAATTCGTTGCGGACAGTGTCCTTTGTCTCTTTCGCTGTTTTATCATCTATTCTGTTTTTGAAAAGATAACAAGTAACCTTGGCAGCACCTTTCTCTCCAAAAATCTCATCTGTATATGTTTCCGAAAAGTACTCCTCAATGTATTTATTATCGTCTTGTTCAAGTCTTCTTTTCAAACCATAAAGTGGGCGTTCTAGGTTTTTATCATCAGGATATCGATCTTTTTTATCGACGGTAAGTACTGGAAGGGCAGGTTCAAACAAATACTCATTAATACTTTGATTCAAATCCCTTGAAATAACCGATCGACTGCCGGAGGGCAGATCATAAGAATAAAGTTTTATGATTGTTCCAATTTCGAACTTCCTATTGTATAAATCAAGATTCAACTTATCGATAGGAAATGAAGGAATTTTTCCCTGAGGTAGAAAGTACTCATACCAAGTATTTTTCTTTGTCTGTTTTTCTTCGCTCGTCAATGGATGGACCCTTACAAGTGTGAATCCAAAATCCCCTGTTTTATCGTATTTTCTAGACCCTATCAATTGGTACCCTTTCTTGCCACAAAAGACAATGGCTCCACTCCCACCCATATTGTATTTACCTTGGACAAAATGTATTTCATTTTTATTTCCTCTTAGTAATGAGAGAAAAGTATTCTCAAAATCATGAGGATGTTGACCTTCTCCATCGTCATAAATAACCAAAGAGGATTGTAGCTTGGGGCCATCAGCCACAATTTGAAGAGACTCAGACTGATCTCGTCTAAAAGTCGTCATGTCCCAATCTTTGGACGAAGGGAAGAATTTCTCAACAGCTTTTTCCATAGATCGTGGAGCATCCTCTCCCTTTGGGTCAATTCCAGCTTCCAGGCACTTTTTGGTCAGAATGGCATCAATGGAGTTTGTGATCTTTTCAATCAATGCAGCAATCGGATTGGATTGCTGATTTTCAATAACTCCATAATTGCTATAGTTCCTTTCTAATGCTTCCCAATTATCGGAATTAGAAAATTCAGAACTACTTTGAAGAAGTTCATCAACATTTTCTTCAGTGCCGCAGGCATAAAGTTGATTAAATAAATCAGAATAATTCATGATGGTGCTAGTTGGGTGACTTTCTAAAGTTAAGGAATCTCAGTAAATAACGGAATCAATTAATTGCATGTCTTTTCTAATAGATATTTTGGTATTTTTACACTGTGGAAATACTCACAATCATAGCTCTAATATTCTCCTCTGTGCTAAGCCTTTTGAGCATAATTAAGTTGGCATACGATCTTATTGACAAAATAAAAAAAATCGTATTTCAAAATTTCACCAATTATTATTCTGTTTTTTTTGTGCCTGGGGACCATAGAAAATTCTAGACTTTATTAAAAAACAGATTATTATTCTGGAGCAAAGAATTCACTAGATTACCTGAATCCCCTTTGATCCACTCCCAATCCTTACTAAATTTCTCACATGAAATACATCAACAAAGTCTACCTGTCAGGAGGCCTGGGTAATGACTGGCACGGACCTATAATAGACCGATTCAAGGAGAAGTTCATATTTTTCAATCCTCGAACTCATGGATTGGATCATCATAGTGAATACACTCCCTGGGACTTACACTATGTACAGCAATGTGACATTTTATTTGCCTATATAGAAGAGACTAACCAATCCGGATACGGCCTTACGCTTGAGTTGGGGTATGCACGCGCAAGTAATAAAACCATCATTCTCGTTGACGAAAGATCAGCTGTTGATCCAGACTTTGAGAAAAGGTTCTTAATAGTCAGACAGTCTTCATCCAGGGTCTTCGATGATCTTCCAAGTGGATTGAACTTTTTGGAGGCTTTTACCAGATAAAGCGACGTATTTTTCGGTCAATTGAATCCAATTCCTCTTGCAGCTCAGAAAATCGTGTTTCCAAAATATGATCTATTTCTTTTGGAAAAACATCCCCCTTAAATCGATTCACATCTCCTTCCAACCTTTTTTCAAAGGCGTTTCGAATGATGAAAAAATGTCTACTAGCTTTTGGTAAGTGTACAGCTCTTAGTGATTTTTCATCAATGAGTCCAGCTTGCTTTTCAATTAACTCCTCACATTTTTTGCCAATAGCTATTATCTCTTTAATTAGCAGCAAGTCATTTCCAGAGTATACTTCGCCTTCTAACAGTTTAGTTAGGGTTCGAAAGTCACGCCCATTCTTGAATCTCTCATGAAGTTTTGCACTCTTATGCCGATGTTGAAGCATTGGTCCATAAAAATCACTTAATTTCTTGTTGATTTCACCTCTTTTCGCCTCCAGGTTTTTTGTGACCTGCTGTCCTCTTACAATCATGAAATTCACAACTATCGATACAAGCGCTATGACGAGTGAGCCAAGCGCAACAATGCTGTTTATGTCCATATCAAAAAACTATTTAAACAGATCATGCTTTATAGATTTCAGAACCTCCAAAAACCAATTCTCAGAGTTCTGGTAATATTTCTCTCTTTTGGAGGGGAAAAGGCGCCATAAAAACCGTTCGTAACGACCCGGCCTTATGAAGCCTGGCCTGAAGTCCAAGATTAAATGCTCAACTTGATGTATTGTCTTTTCACTCAGGTAGATTATTCCTTTTTTATACAACCAGTCCCTAACTGACAATTTGAGATTTGAATTTTCTCTTCTATCCTCATCATGTGATTTCAATATCAAATTAGAAATTTCTTCGTAAGCCAGCTCTCGATGGTATTTGTTATCAAGCCATCCACGCCGCTCTAATTCATCACTCCTTCTTCGATCCCCAAATGAATACGACATATAAATCACTGTCAACAGGCCTACAATTGAAATTATTGTGATAAGTACAGCAGTTAAGTTGAGTGAGTTATCAATCTTCGAACTGATATCAATATTGATATTGTAGGCTAGAATAACCAAGGCGCTGCCAACAAGAATGATTAATACTGATCGTTCAACAAACCTTTTACTTTCTGGGAATTTTCGCTTCAAGAACCAAAGCAAGAGATACGAAATCAAAGGAATAATAACAAGCTTGTATGTTACAAATAATGCGTTAACTAAGCTCGGTTCGTCACCGCCTCCTCCAAGGATTCCCCCTCCATCTTTAATTATGATTGTGTCCTTATCACATAAACAATCTGATAAACGATAAAATAGTGAATCGTAATTCTGACAGCTAGCAGTTTTTAACCCTAATGGAGGAAGTCTGTCTAGATCAATTCGCATTCCGTCATAAATAAGACTTGGGTTTGAATTTGCAATTGTATCAACCCTTGCTTCCCAAATTTTATTATAGTCAAATCCACGAGAATACAGTTCGTGTGAGATTTCCCAAAGTGTATCACCATTTTCAATGACAATGCAGTTATCCTCAATTCGCCAAGCTTTCGAATCAAAAGAAGATACAATGAATAAGAAAGTAGCAAGTAATAGTCTATTGGCGGTGAACATGATAGATTAATTGGCTACATAAAAGTAGTTAAGTGTGACACCAAATGAAAATGCCTAAAATTGTTGAATCCTTTGTATTGTTGATTATTATTTGTTTTGGTAAGAACATTGTATGCTATGCTGCAAGAAATAAATGAATTCAAACTGGAAGAAAATACAAACATTGTCAGATATATGAGCTTTACTAAGTTCATCGATTTGATACTTAGCGAATCAATATTCTTTGTTAATGGGAAATATTTGTCTGATAGTTATGAACTTCAATTGAGTGAGGAAGAAAAAAGGTTTTATCTAGACCAGCTTAGTAATAAGTACAGCAGTGAAGAAGCACGTAAGATCCTAGAAGGATATGAAAAGAAAATATTAGATCAGAAAAAGAAGATTTATATTAATTGTTGGTCCCAAGAATCTGTCGAATCCTACGCCATGTGGAAGGTATACACTACAGTCGGTGAAGGAGTTTCAATTATCAGTGATCACTCTTCCATGAAAGAGGCATTCAAAATCACGCCTAAAACATACCATATTGGTAAAGTAGAATATAACGATCAATTAGAACCCATCGAAAATCTAGATCGAAATCAAATCGTGTTCAGAAAGAAAGAATTCTATTCAAATGAAAA
>JANQST010000355.1 GCA_028279155.1 Cyclobacteriaceae bacterium | reverse complement strand
CGTTCCCATTACTACAAGATCATAATCTCCACTCTCTACTTCACTTCCCAAGGCATTCTCTACTGTTGGTGTAAAATCCTTGAGTTTGGTTTCACAAGTAATCGCAAAATTCTCTTCAACCATTTCACGATATTGTTCAATATTCTCGCGAAGCAAATCAAACTGTGAATTGGGAGTTGGTGGAAGCGAATCTTCCTCTTTCTTTTCAGCGTCCTCTGCTATGTGAAGTAGGGTTAGTGTCGCATTATAATGCTTTGCCAGATTAGCGGCATACTCAACCGCATTATTGGCTACTTCTGAAAAATCGACAGGACAGATAATCTTTTTCATTTCTTTTCATTTAAAATCCACAATAAACCTTTGACATTCGCTTTCCATTCCGGAAATAGAATTATCAACCATATTTCCTCGATCGTTTCTAAAATGCTCAGCATCACCGCTGCATAAAACAACCAGTACTCTACACCAAAAAAGAAGAGCCATAACATAAAAGTCCCTTGAAACACAGCAGCTAGTTTAGCCAGATAGGTATGAAAGCTACTAGGCATACCGTACCGCCAATAAGCAAGAGCGAGTTGAAGAATGTAGAATGCAAAAGCGAACAACAGGAGGAACATTTGTTCTTTTACAAAAGCAGTTTCAAATTTCACAATACCAAGAATTCCTACGGTGAACGTAATCGCATCACCAATACTATCTAACTGAGCTCCCCGCTGGGTTACAATCTTCATTCTTCTGGCTAGAAAACCATCAAGGGCATCGGTTATGAAACTAATAAGCAGAAGTACTGAAAATACCATTCGTTCATCCGTGTAAATGAAGATGATCAAAAACGGCGCAGACAAGCTCCGATATAGGGAGAGCCAATCAGGTAAGCTCAGCTTGCGTTTTGGAGTTTTTATCCAGTTAAACATTTTACTTTACTTATTAATAAGTAATTGATTTTCAATTATTTGCAATGAATTCTCGGACTAAAGCTTTGAATTGATTATCCGTCATACTATCAGCTGTTTTCTGGTAAAAAACTGTTTTTTTGAATGCATGTCTATTCCACAAGTCCTCTTGAAGTTTGTTTTTGGTTTCTGCCGGACCACACACCAAAACCAAGTTAGCTCCCTGTATTACTTCAGCAACCCGATCAAAATAGCTTTGAAGTTCATGGTTCTTCTTTTCCAAAAATTTACTTTCTGAAACTGCATCCTGCGGACCGTAAGGTGTAGAAGAGCCTGCTCCACCTTTTACATTTCCAACGTCGATGTTGGAATCAATTTTAACGAGCGTCTGCTCTTCCAACGTTTTTCCTTTGACGATAATCGCTTCTTTTAGATCAATCCAAATTCCAATACAACTCATTGATATTCCATTCAATTTTGAATTCTCAAGTTGCAGCTTAAGAAGAAGCAGTGAAATGATATACTTCAAGGACGCCTCTGACTTAGATCAATTGGAACCTGAGTTGATCATGATCACAGTATGGACTGATCACTATCATTTCCCTAAGACCGTCCTGATTGTAGTTTTATCAAATGCTAGAACCGTATCTCATGAGATGGGCTATTTCGAATGCGATTGCCCTGATACTCCTCTTCCTATGCTGGAAATATCCCAGGTATGGCCGAACAGGGTTTGGTGTGATATTCTTGTCAGCGAGTGTAGTAAATAGTCTCACTTCAATTTTCAATCCACAGGGATATCTAGAATATCGCCACTTCGCAATTTTTGAATTTTACAAAACTTTCATTGAAGGTTCCTTTGCTAATAATATTCAGCTAATTGTACTTTCGATAGCACTAGGTCAGCTGTTGGTGGCAATTGGTCTATTCTTTGGAAAGCAACTGCTTAGACCTGCGCTTGTTGGTGGCATTCTGTTTTCCTTATTCATAATTCCACTTGGAGTTGGTTCCGGAATGCCCGTCCCAATTATCATGATCATTGCTTTAGGTGTCTTGTATTCCAAAGATTCCAAGAGTCACAGAAACTTCATTACTTAACTATTAGCTATTCGTAGCTACTTCGCTTTGCAAGTTTAGAATCTCGCAAATCAGTGTCTTCAGCCTGAAAGATCAGCAAAGGAATGTGTGTGTGGTAAAAGAGTTTTTGTGTTACACTGCCAAAAAATGCCTTCATCAATGGGTTCATTCTTGATTTTGCAGCTGAAATAACACTGATGTCGCTATCTCTGACATACTTTTCCAATTGATCAACCACATTACTGCCTTTGATAAGATGCCAAATGATTGAATTATCGTGAACAGACTGATCCACCTTATGTTTGAAGTCTGCCAATAATTTGTCCTCGAATTCAAGACTGTCTTCATCAGTTGCCACCCGTAAGGCATGTAACTCAGCACCAAATTTTTTAGCTAAAGGAATCATGAACTGAATATCTTCAAGATCATTTTCATGATAGTCAATGGCAAAGGCCATCTTCTTTGGTTGCTGATATGTTGCTTCCTCCGGTATGACCATAATTGGACATGATACTTTCTTAAGGACCTTTCCTGTTACAGTGCCAAAAATGATCTTATCAATAGGACTAATGGTTTCCGTTCCCATTATGATCAAATCAGGGTTGGTTTGGTCAGTATATTCAACAATGCTCTCCCTGGCGTAACCTTCAACGTTTATATACGCACACGCGACCTTGTTCTGATCTACTTCTTCACATAACAATTCAAGTGATTTCTGAGCCTTAGATCGCAATTCTTCCAGCTCCTGTTCATGACTTTCTGATGGAAATTCAGGAACTGCCGGTATTGTGTGATAAGCATGCAGTAATGTGACTTTGGCATCTAGTGTTTCGGCAAAATGGATTGCATAAATCAAAGCATTTTTACTAACATCCGTGAAATCTACCGGAACCAATATGTTTTTCATGGCATAATCTTTTTCAGTTCAAGGTATCCTCATGGACTGAAATAAAAAATGACTTAAGCCATCATCGAAAATGACAATTGTAAGGGAGTTTACTACAGAAAACTAGGCTTGAACTTTCTTCCTGGCAAGATACACGCCGAGATCATAGAAGGTAATACCTGCTTCATCTAGCTTATTGCTCAACTTCTCATACATCATCAAATGATCCTTGAAATCGAGCTTATCCTTATCCAGGCTTTGGAAATGAACATACTCTGCTGCTAGTTCACTAATGTTTGTGGCGATTTTCATTAGGGTGACTTTAAAGTTTAGTACAAACTACACAGCTGGCGGTATATGTAAGATCATCATAAACTTGCAAACGATTATCATTTGATAATGTTTTTTCGATGAACCTATGAGGATTATCCACCTATCTGCCTGCATTTCAGTCTAACTTCAATAGCAATTCAGGCAAAAAGATTAAATCTTATTGCACCCTCAGCTACTTCAAGTAAGTCCTTTGAAGTATAAGAATAAAATACATGACTAAAACTGAACGGATTCACTCGCTTGACGCATTACGCGCAATAATGATGATACTTGGAATTGTACTACATTCCTCTG
>JANQST010000340.1 GCA_028279155.1 Cyclobacteriaceae bacterium | reverse complement strand
GCTGATGGCTATAGAAAAAACAGTGGGAGGTATAAAATTCAGTCAAAAAATCAGAATTGGTTTCTTGATTCTGATTGGAGTTATTGTCATTAACGGTGGCTATACCTGGATTACCCTCAGTAGAAGTATTGATTATGTACATATTCAATCAAATGATCTGGATCCGGCAATAAGCACGATCTCAGATCTCAGGGGTCTCATCAAAGATTCAAAAACATATAGTACCAACTGGGTGTATGTTGGAACATACGATGGTGATAAAATGAGGCTCAGATCAATACATGGGGAGAGATACCCTCTCGTGAAGGAACAAATTCAACAGTTGTACGAAAGCGACGTGATAGCTGCATTTAAAAGCGAAGTAGATAGCGTACTTGCTGATTTCGAATTGTTGCTATCTGATCAGGAGACAATTATGTCTTCCCTGGCTGATTTTTCTTCCTACGAAGATGTAATGATTGTTTTCGAAACCCAGGATTTAGTCGAGAATAGTATCATTCCGGGATGTGATAATCAGGTGGAACGCCTGGACCAGATTATTTCTACGATACAAAACCAGTCGGAGGAATTTCGGGGAAACACACTTGCATCTTTCGACACCTTGAAAAGATCCCTGGTTGGTACTACACTTTTCTCGGTACTGATTGGGATGGCAACAGCTTTCATTATTATTAGAAGTATGAAGCAAACGCTCGGTGGCGAGCCGGCAGAGGTCGCTCATATTGCCGATCAAATTGCGCAGGGTAAGCTCAACATGAGTTTTCACAAAGGGAACTACCGGGGTCTGTATGGAAACATGAAGTCCATGGCTGAGAAGTTGAATGGAATCGTGGCTGAAGTATATGGTGGTGCTGATGCAATCACACATGCCAGTTCGCAAATGTCAGCTTCCGCTCAAGTGGTTTCTTCCGGCGCAAGTGACCAGGCTGCTTCATCTGAGGAAGTCTCTGCTTCAATGGAAGAGATGGCTGCCAATATTCAGCAGAATGCAGATAATTCCCAACATGCCGAGGAGATTTCGGTGAAAGCAATGCAGGATGTAGAGAAAGGGAAGTCAGTGGTGGATAATACAGTGAAATCCATGAAGGACATTGCGGATAAAGTATCTGTAATTGGTGAGATCGCCAGGCGAACCAACATTTTGGCATTGAATGCTGCCGTTGAAGCTGCAAGGGCTGGAGAGGCGGGGAAAGGATTTGCGGTTGTGGCCGCAGAAGTTAGAAGGCTTGCTGAAAATAGTCAGAAGTCGTCCGTGGAAATTGAGGAACTGTGTCAGTCAAGCGTAGGAATTGCGGAGGGGGCGGGTCAGCTTTTTGCTGAACTGGTTCCGAGCATAGAAAATACGGTTCAATTGGTCAGAGAAATCAATAACTCGAGCAAGGAACAAAACTCGGGAGCAGAGCAGGTGAATGGAGCCATTCAACAGCTGAACAATGTTACGCAGCAAAACGCAGCTAGCTCGCAACAAATGGCCTCCAGTTCAGAAGAGCTATTAGAACAGGCAGATGCGTTGAAACAGACCATAGGGTTTTTTGATGTTGGTTTCAATGGGATGGTGAACGATGATTCGTCTTCAGTCCTTCATGAAGAGGTTTCAAGCGATCATTTTTTGTCCAACACAAGTGTTCACGGTGATGGAATAACAATTGACCTGGAAGAGGTCAGCGATCGTGATTTTGAAAAATTTGATTGATTGAATGGTAGATACTTCGAAGAAAATATCAATTCTATGTGTAGACGATGAAGAACCGAACCTTTTTCTGTTCAAGGTCATTTTCGAGAAGAAGTATGAGGTACTAACGGCTAGTTGCGGAGCTGAAGGGCTTGAAATTTTAAGAAACTCGGGCAACGAAGTGGTGGCTGTTTTCAGTGATATGAGAATGCCAAACATGAGTGGTCTTGAATTCATTAAAATAGCCAAGGAAGAATATGCCCATATTGGATATTTCATCCTAAGCGGCTACAACTCAAACGCTGAGATCGAGCAAGCCGTGCGACAGAAACTGATCCGGAGATTTTTTACCAAACCATTCAATACAGAAGAAATAGAGAATTGCATAGAAGATCTAAGAAATGAAAACAAAGTGAGTATGTAGAAAGTGTGAAGATGAACTATGAAGCGAGTTATGAAGTAGTCTAAAACGCAAACGTGCTGTTTAAAACTGTTAATCACCTTCATAATTAGGCTTCTACAGCCGGCAACATTGGAGTGGGCCGCCGAATGGCGGCCCTTCATTAAAAAGATTAGGAAGTTAAAGGCAAAATCTTTCTTCATAATTGTTTCAACCAGGGATATG
>JANQST010000336.1 GCA_028279155.1 Cyclobacteriaceae bacterium | reverse complement strand
GTTTATTTTCATTGTGTATGCTACGGGAAAATCGGCAGAAGAAATGCTCGGATTGCTGGAGGAGCGCATGACTAATGATTACGAACATGAACTTCAGATAGCCATGGGCGAGCAGCACAAGATCACAATGTTGAGATTAAGAAAATTATTGTCATGAGTCAGATCACCACACATGTTCTGGATACTTCAAAGGGTCGACCTGCCGAAGGTATTCGCATTTCATTACAAAGACCTGCGGGGGACGACTGGGAAGAGATTACCTCCGGCACCACTAATGAAGATGGAAGGATTGCGAATTTTCTCCCCACCGACCAGGTGATTCCACCAGGAGTGTATCGGATGCTGTTCGAGACAGGGGCCTATTTCGAAAAAGAGGGAAAGGAAGGTTTTTACCCGGAAGTTCCTGTCATTTTTGAAATCAAGGATACGGAACATTATCACATTCCATTGTTATTGAATCCATTTGGTTATTCCACATACCGAGGAAGTTGAGTCGGCTAGACCGAGAACAATTAATGTAATGAAATACCTATGAACCAATCCATACCTGCGGCTGAAAAAGAAGCCATTTTAACAGAACTTGGAGAAGCTAACAAGCGGTTCCAGCAGATTTACCCAGGAGACAGACCTGAGCGGCAACCAGTGCACACTGTATATGGAGGAGCGGATCTGTTCAAGTCTGATTCTGTGGAGAAAATGGGAAAAGTAGCGCTGAATGCCATTCATACCTATGCCCCGGATGCGGCTACTTTCGGAAAAGCCATGGGAATTAGCGAACAGGATGGGCTAGCCGAGGACGTGTATCAGAAAGTCATTCAAAAGCTCGAAACGGAACCGGTCGAAGATTTCCGCATCGATTTTGAGGATGGGTTTGGAAATCGTTCCTGGGACGAAGAAGATGTCACAGCCGTGAATGCTGCAAAGGAGGTTGCAAAAGGGATGGGTGCAGGGACACTTCCACCATTCATTGGTATTCGGATTAAGCCATTTACTGAGGACTTGAAGGAACGTGGAACCAGAACCCTGGACATCTTCCTTAGCACATTGTCCGAGACAACAAACGGGAAATTACCTGACAATTTCGTGGTGATGCTTCCCAAAGTGACAATTCCTAAACAGGTCTCAGCGCTCGTCGGATTGTTTGAGTTGATAGAAACCAACACCACATTGGAAGCGGGCTCCTTGAAATGCGAAATGATGGTCGAGACCACGCAGGCTGTTATTGATCTTGACGGTAAGAATCCATTGAGAAAGTTTGTAGAGGCAAGCAAAGGTCGGATGATCGCTACCGCTTTCGGCACCTACGACTACACGGCCTCCAACAACATTACTGCTAAATACCAGGATATGGGTCATGGTGTCTGTGATTTTGCACACTATGTGATGAAAGTAGCCTTGGGAGGCACCAGTATTTGGCTTTCCGACGGAGCAACCAACGTGATGCCGATCGGGCCACACCGAGGAGATAATCTGACAGATGCGCAGATGAAAGAAAATACAGAAGTCATCCATCGCACCTGGAAACAGGCGTTTGATCACACCCGACATTCCTTATGGAAAGGGTTGTACCAGGGTTGGGACTTGCATCCAGCTCAATTTCCCTCACGTTATGCGGCAGTTTATTCCTTTTTCCTAGAGAGTTATACTGATGCTACTCATCGTTTGAAAACGTTTGTTGAAAAAGCCGCCCGAGCCACACTCACAGGAGAGGTCTTCGATGACGCGGCTACTGGTCAGGGGTTGCTTAATTATTTCCTCACCGGTTTGAATTGTGGGGCACTTTCTGAAGATCTAGTACTGGCCACCGGTTTGACGATTGAGGAAATTCAATCACGTTCGTTTTTGAAGATTTTGGAGGGGAGAAGGGGGTGAGAGGAATTCCAATTGATTGGCTAGTTACTCCACATTGCTTTCTCAATTTCAATCAATAAGTTGCGCAACTTTATTTCTGCATTCGCAAAAATGACTACACCATTTTTCTGATTGACATCTATGATGGCAATTGTCCGTACACCAGTATCACCTCCGCTGTGGGTATAGTATAGATTATTGTTGATGGAGGTTAAGAACCAGGTATAGAAACCTTCATGGGAAATTTGAGGTGTTGGTGTTATCTCATTTGTGGTTTTTGCTTTCAGTATGAAATTAGAATTATCAGAAGTCAAATACCCCCTAAGAAGTGAAGCAAAGTCAGATATAGATGTCCTCAGCTGACCTCCTGGATAATCCGGATAACCATTATGACCTTTGAATCTTAATCCTCCAGAATCTTCATATACATAAGTCCTTGCTACATTGTTGATATCCAAGTTTCTCAAAAACCAACTTGTGTTATTCATTCCCATGGGTTTGAAGATATTCTTCTGGCAAAAATCTTCATATTTCATGCCTGAGACATGCTCTACAATGAGACCTAATAGGGCTACTCCGGTATTGGAATAAGCAAATGATTTGTAGTTGCTTTCACTTTCGAAATGCTTTTTTTTATAGAGTGTTCCTTTAATACTTAGGTAATCCTTCAAGAAATCATCCAATTCTAATTCAGGATCACCTTTAGGCTCAGTCCAGTGAGATTCATAAATCTTGTAGTTATCCTTGATTCCTGAACGGTGATTTAGCAATTCCCGGACAGTTATTTTGTCATTTGGGTAGTGTGGATTCTTAACTTCAAAAGGCAAGTATTCATTGATATCTACATTCAAATCAATTTTTCCAGACTCTACTAATTTGAAAACAGCCAGGTTGGTAACTGTTTTAGAAACTGATGCGATATGAAATGAAGTGTTTGTTGTGGCTTTGATGTTTTGTTCCAAATCACTAAAGCCACGTGCACTCAGATGAACAATTTCACCGGAATCAATTGCCGCAACCGCAAGTGCTACTACATTTTCTGATTGCATTTCCTTTTCAATCAATAAATCAATTTTAGGTAACGTTTGTCCTAGAGAGAGACCTGGTAAGAACAGGAGAAGAAGTATGCTGTGAGTATGAATTCTATTTAGTGTGAACATTGCATACGAACTTATAAATAATTCAGTGAGAATCACTTATTAAGATTAGATTTCTCGCTCACTTGAAAGACATCCATTTGAGTTAGTCACCCACCACTTCACCGACCTTCTCATACAATCCCATCAACACCTTTTCAGGAGTGAAAGGCGCATGGAATTTTAGTTGGTAGTTTGGGTTGAAGGCTTTAACCGCATTTTGGATGGCGAAGTAGGCTCCAAGTCCGTACATGAGCGGCGGTTCGCCGACTGCCTTTGATTTTTGGATGGCTGCTTCATGACCTTCCGTTTCCAGGTGCTTGATATCCATCTCTTTCGGCACAGAATAGATATCCGGGATCTTGTAGGTAGAAAGTGCGTTGGACATCAGCTTCCCTTCCTTATCGTATAGCAATTCTTCCATTGTCATCCAACCGATGCCTTGAACGAGCCCACCTTCGATCTGGCCGTGATCGACCGGAAGGTTCATGCTTTTGCCAAAATCATGGACCAGCTTCACTGAGTCAAAATCGTAGCGTCCACGGATACAATCAACGGTGACAGTCAATATCGCTGTTCCATATACGTGATAGGCAAACGGATGACCTTTTTCTTTGGTCTTGTCAAAATGGATAACTGGCGTGGAGTAATGTCCATTCTCTGTCAGCGAAACACGGGAAACAAATGCATCCTGGATCAAGGATTTCCAGTCCAAATCAGTTTTTGTCCCTTCAAAGAGTACGGCCTCATCTTTCAATTCAATTGCAGATACATCAACTTCAAGCTTTTTAGCCGCAACGTCTTTCAAACGATCAGTGATCTTGTTGCAAGCAATTTGAAGTGCTTTTCCATTCAGGTCTGAGGTGGCACTTGCAGCTGAAGGTGACGTATTGGCTACTCGCGTGGTATTGGTCGTCTCCAATTTCACCCTTGATGGATCTATGGAAAAGGCATCTGCTGCTACTTGCACCATCTTGGTATTCACGCCCTGACCCATCTCTACAGCTCCCGTACTTACACCTACGCTTCCGTCGGAATAAATATGTACCAATGCACGAGCATTGTTCATCATTGTGTTGGTAAAAGAAATTCCGAAACAGATCGGTTGAACGGCTATTCCTTTTTTGAACTCGGAATTTTCAGCATTGAACGCCTCTACTTCCTCTTCTAATTTTTTTATATCAAAAGACGATTCCAGGTTGTCCCAAGTATTCTTTGCCATGCACTGATCCATGACCTGACCATAGGGCATTTCATCGCCATCGCTGAGAAGGTTTGCTTGTTGTATTTCCCTTGGCCTCACACCAATCTCTTCCGCAGCTTTTGCAATCGCAGATTCGATGACGAACATCCCTTGCGGTCCACCAAAACCACGAAAAGCGGTATTGGGTGGTAGATTGGTTCGGCAGCTGTAGGCAGTGGCCTTCACGTTAGGAATAAAATAACTATTCGTGGCATGGAAGAGTGTTC